>JBJOKU010000025.1:0-10234 GCA_046045925.1 Pseudomonadota bacterium | reverse complement strand
GATCAACTGGGGTTCACGTTCAAAATTTGGATCTGGCTCGCTGATACGCCCAGCGCCTTTGCCAGATCATTTGTGAAGTTGGTCTGAAACTCGTTGGCCTGGATGCCAGTGGTGGGTTGGTTGATGTCGATCGAGAGCTGGATCCTGATCGTCACTGGTTGGCTGGTCACGGAGTTGGTCTTTGGTGCAGGAGGCGTTGGGGCGCTATTGGATGCTGCGGGTGTCTTGACTGCGGCGGTCGAGCCCGCCCATGCCAGAGTGGGGGTCACCAAGGCGGCGCTGACGGTCAGTGTGGCAAGCAGAGGGGCGGAAAAAACGGTTTTCATGGGGTGTCCAGTCTTGCAGTCAATCAATAACCAAAGGCGTAGCCAAGGCTGAAGTTGTATCCCTTGCCTTCGACGGTGCGGTTGGTGACATCGGTGATGCCGACGTTGAGCGTGAACGGGGCGTTGAAGGGCATCCAGCCCATGCCCAGATTCAGCTCGTTGCCAGACCAACTCACATTGGCAGCCGTGCGCATGTTGATTTGCGTCCCCAAGCTGGCGAAACCATTGGCCTTGTTGGTGTTCAGGGAAATGGACTTGGCGCTGCGATAGGCACCGTTGCCCACGCCGAGGCTGGCTTGCAGCGGGTAGCCGTTGACCAGGCTCACGGGCATGTCCATGCTGGCGACGGCGTAACTGGTGCGCTTGGACAATTTCGCATCGCCCCAGCGGCCTGCGTTGGAAGTACCCACGGCCAGCCCCAGGTTGTTCATCGAGGGGAACATCTTGTGCAACTTCACGCCCACGTCGCCACTGTCACCCAAGGTGCCATCTCGGGGGTTGAGGCTGGTCAGACTCATGGTCATTTCGAGGCCGACGGAGTCAATGGGGTTGCCCAGGCCCACGCCAGCGGTGGCTGAACCATCAACCCGGCCATTGCCATTGGTGCGTCCACGGCCATCTGCGTCATACACCCCGGCCACAGATACAAAAGACTGGCCAGATGCCAGGCCGAAGCCGCTGGTCACGCCAAAGCTGGAGCCGGGGCGGCCAAACTCGCCCTTGATCATGCGGATGAAGGCAGTGTTCTCGGGCGACTTGCGCTCTTGCTCGCTCATCTTCACCACATTGATCAGGCGTTGAGTGTCGGCCTCGCCGAGAACGATGGCGGGTGCGGCGGGACCATTGCTGGTTTGGGCGGGTGGCGTTTGCGCCTGCACCGTGAGGGCGGCAGACAGCAAAGCGGCCAGAGTCAGCAGTTGGCGGGTGGATACGGTGGATTTCATATGGGTGGGGTGGATTCTGAAGGATGCGGCGAGTCTAATGCCAAGGGCCGCGCGCGGTTAGCTTTTTTGCTTGGTGGGTCGCTGCCAGTTGGCAATGCTGACTTGTTTGCCGCGTGCCACCGACAAAGCGCCAGCCGGCGTGTCCTTGGTGATGGTGGAACCGCCGCCTACTGTGCCGCCCGCACCCAGGGTGACGGGGGCCACCAGCACGCAATTGCTGCCAATGTGGACATCGGCCTCGATCACGGTGCGGTGCTTGTTGGAACCGTCATAATTCGCGGTGATGGAGCCAGCGCCGTAGTTGACGCGCTCGCCCACGGTGGCATCGCCCAGGTAGGCGAGGTGGTTGGCTTTTGCGCCTTTGGCGAGAGTGGAGTTTTTGACTTCGACGAAGTTGCCAATGTGCACTTCTTCGCCCAGTTGTGCGCCGGGACGCAGGCGTGCAAAGGGGCCGATGAGTGCGCCCTTGCCCACGGTGGCACCGGGCTTTTCGCCATCAATGTGGGTGAAGGGGTGAATCACCGCGCCACTTGCGATGTTGACGTTGGCAATGCAGCAGTTGGCCCCGATGCGCACATCGTCGCCCAGCGTGACGTTGCCTTCGAAGACGCAATTGACATCAATGCTTACGTCTTGCCCGCATTGCAGATTGCCCCGCAGGTCAAAGCGGGCCGGATCGGCCAGACGCACGCCCTGCTCCATGAGCACGCGGGCCTGTCGCAACTGGAAGGCGCGCTCAAGTTCGGCCAATTGCACGGGGCTGTTCACGCCAGCCACTTGTACCGGGTCGTCGATGCAGAGGGCCACCACGGGCACGCCATCGGCCACGGCGAACTTCACCACATCGGTGAGGTAGTACTCTTGCTGCGCGTTGTTGTTGTCGAGTCGGGCCAGCCACAGTTTGAGTTGCGCTGTTGGCACAGCCATGATGCCGCTGTAACACTCCTTGATGAGACGCTGCTCTTCGGTAGCATCTTTTTGCTCGGCAATGGCCAGCACGCGTTGGCCATCTTCGCTGCGCACCACACGGCCATAGCCAAAGGGGTTGTCAAAACGGATGGTCAGCAGGGCCAGCTTGTCTCCCTGGCAGAGTTCCAGCAGTGCGTCCAGCGTGTTTGCCTGCGTGAGGGGGACATCGCCCGAAAGGATGACGGTGATGCCCTCATCGGGCAGAACGGGCACGGCCTGCTGGACGGCATGGCCCGTGCCGAGCTGGGGCTCCTGTCGCACGAAGCGGATGTCGCCCGCAGCCGTGGCTTTTTCCACCTGTTCTGCACCGTGGCCCGTGATGATCACGGTTTGGGCAGCACCCAGCTCGCGGGCGGTGCTCACCACATGCTGCAAGAGCGGTTTTCCCGCCAGTGCTTGCAAAACCTTGGGCAGCTTGCTCTTCATGCGGGTGCCCTTGCCCGCAGCCATGACGACAACATTGATGGGATTCATGGGCCTTGATTATGGCCCCAGCCCATCTGTCAATGATGTCGGGTTTGTCACGCCATCTGGAAGCGCTGTTCAGCCCAGTTTGAGACCTGGCTCCAGAGCGTGGCCGCGCAAGAAATCGGCGGCTTGCATGCGTTTGCCGCCGGGGCGTTGCAGTTCAGTGGCCACCAGAATGCCATGCCCTGTCTGGATGCCGATGCCGCGTTCGGGGTTGGCGAAAACCACGGTTCCCGGGGCGACATGGGAAGTGCTGGCAGAGTCTTGCTCGACAGTGCATTGCCAGATTTTCAATGGCTCTGTTCCCAGTTGGGTAGATGCGCCGGGGAAGGGGTTGAAGGCGCGAACTTGCCGGGCGATGTCAGCTGCGCTACGACACCAGTTGATGCTTGCCTCGGCCTTTTCGATCTTGTGGGCGTAGTTGATGCCCGCCTCGGGCTGCCGGACATGGGGCAGGGCATCGTATCGGGCGAGGGCTTGCACGATGGCCTCGCCGCCAAGAGCGGCCAGTTTGTCGTGCAAGGTGGCTGTGGTGTCGTCGGGGGCAATGGGCGTTTTGAGCACCAGCAGCATGTCGCCGGTGTCCAGACCCGCGTCCATTTGCATGATGGTGATGCCGGTCTCGGCATCGCCCGCCTCAATGGCCCGGTGAATGGGGGCGGCGCCTCTCCACCGGGGCAGCAGCGAGGCATGAATGTTGAGGCAGCCGATACGGGGGGTGTCGAGCGTCCATTGCGGCAGGATGAGGCCATAGGCGGCCACGATCATGGCATCGGCCTGAACCGCCTCGATGGCGCTTTGGGCGCTGACCGCGTCTTGCGGGTATTTGCCATCGAGCCGCAGGCTCAGGGGCTGGGCCACCGCGATGCCGTGCTTTTGCGCCAAATGCTTGACCGGCGGGGCTTGCAACTTCATGCCCCGGCCCGCAGGCCGGTCGGGCTGGGTGAGCACCAGTGCCACCTCATGGCCTGCATCGAGCAGGGCCTGCATGGCGGTGGCGGCAAATTCCGGGGTGCCGGCAAAAATGAGTTTCATGGGAGGACGGTGGCGCAAGGGTGAAGCGCAAGCAGGGTCAGCCGCGTTCTGCTTCGCGCTCGGCCTTGAGTAGTTTGGTCTTGATGCGGTTGCGCTTCAGAGGTGAAAGATATTCAACAAAGACCTTGCCCATCAGGTGGTCCAGCTCATGCTGGATGCACACCGCGAGCAAGCCCTCGGCCTCGATCTCGTGTTCACCGCCATCGACCGTGCGGGTCTTGACCTTCACGGCCACTGAACGCTCGACGCCGTCGTAGATGCCTGGCACAGACAGGCAGCCTTCGTCGCCCTTTTTCTTTTCGGGGCTAGCCCAGGTGATCTCGGGGTTGATGAGCACGATGCGCTCGTTGCGCTCTTCGCTCACGTCGATGGTGACCAAGCGCTGGTGTACGTCAATCTGGGTGGCTGCCAAACCAATGCCGTTGGCCTCTTCCATGGTTTCAAACATGTCATCGATGAGTTTTTGTGTGTTGGCATCGATGCCGTTGGGGCCAAGGACGACCGGGCTGGCCACTTTGGACAGGCGGGGATCGGGGTAGTGAAGGATGTGGAGCAAGGCCATGAGTCAGAGCGGGCCCCGGCGGGGCATGAAATGTCGCTATTTTCGCCACTTTTGTGTGCCAGGCGGGGTTCAGCCGGGGATATCCTTTTCCGCCCCGGCGACTTGCCGCACAATTGCCCCGATTGAGGATGATCCACATGGTCAAGCAAAAAAACCGGTTTTACAGCGCTATCGCGCCGTCCGCCCTGCCCCTTGCCCTGGTGTTTGCAGGTTTGTGCCTGCCCGCCTTGGGGCAGGGTGTCAGCCCGTCACAGCAGGCCACGGCCCAGGAAGTGGCCGCCAAGGGGCTGCCCCTGAGCGCACTGGCACCCAATGCGCCCGACCGCTACACCGTCAAGCAGGGCGATACGCTGTGGTCGATTGCCAGTCTCTTCGTTAGCTCGCCGTGGCGCTGGCCTGAGTTGTGGGGCATGAACAAGGCGGAAATCAGCAATCCGCACAAGATTTATCCCGGCCAGGTGCTGGTGCTGGATAAATCCAAGGGGGCTGCGACCCTGAAGCTTGAGTCCCAGCAGCAGGAGGCGGGTGTTGATCTGGCCAGCATTCCGTTGGTAAAGGTCAGTCCCCAGACACGGTTCAGCGCTGTCAGCCAAGCATCTGTGCCTGCACTGCAGCCGTCCAGAATTGAGTCATATCTGGTGCGCCCCCTGATCGTGGATCCGCTGGCGATGGAGCGTGCCCCGCGTGTGGTTGCAGGCCCCGATGGGCGTGTGCTCATGACCAAAGGTGACCGGGTCTATGCCTTGAGTGTGTTTGCCGACGATGACCGGCCTGCGCAGTTGGTCACGACAAAGGGCAAAACGCAGACGTATCGCATTTTCCGCAATGCCGAACCCCTGAAAGACCCCGCCACTTCCGAGGTGCTGGCCTATGAAGCCAAGTATCTGGGGTCTGCGAACCTGGTTCGTCCGGAGGGCGTGGCCGAGGGGTCTGCTGGCAGCGGGCGCGAACCTGCAACCCTCGAAATCGTGGATGCCCGCGAAGAAATCCGTGCGGGGGACAAGCTGTTGCCGGAGCCCCCACACAGCTTGACCAGCTTTGTGCCGCATTCGCCCGACAAACCAGTCAGTGCCCGGATTTTGTCGATTCATGGTGCCGGTGTGCGTTTTGCAGGCCAGAACCAGGTGGTCACCATCAATCAGGGCTCAGCACAGGGGATTGAGCCCGGGCACGTGCTGGCCATACAAACCAACGTACATGCCTTGCGGGACAAGACCGACCCGGATCGCCCCAGCCTGAGCTTGCCCGCCGAGCGCAATGGCCTGCTGATGGTTTTTCGCGTGTTTGAGCGAGTGTCATACGCCCTGGTGCTCGATATCGTTGATGGCGTTCAAGTGGGGGACAGGTTGACGAACCCCCGGTAAACACCAGTTTCAAGGGAGGTGGCGGTGCAACAAGAAGAATTGACCGCCTGGATCAGATTGTTGATGGCTCCGGGCATAGGCTGCATCGGCGCACGCCAGTTGCTGTCGGAATTTGGCTTGCCCGAGCAGATTTGGCTTCAATCTGAAACACAGATCGCGCAGATCGTGGGGCGCGAGCGGGCCAAGGCCCTGATGGTGAAACCACAGGGCTTGACAGACTTGGTGGCGCAAACGGCGGATTGGCTTGAGCAGTCGCACGCTGGCGCACGCGCATGCATGCTCACGCTGGCTGATCCGCGCTATCCGCAACGGTTGCTCGAAATGGCCGACCCTCCGGTGGTGTTGTTTGGGCTGGTCAAGCCTGAGTTGCTGGCGCTTGATCCGCCATCGTGGAACAAGGCCCTGTGCGGGCGCAGCGTTGCCATTGTGGGTAGCCGCAATCCCACGCCCGCAGGGATCGTGCACGCGCGCAACTTTGCCGGCGAATTGGCCAGGTCAGGATGCACCGTTGTCTCCGGTTTGGCCTTGGGCATTGATGGCGCGGCACACACCGGTGCGCTTGAGGCGGCCACGCAGGAGTCGCCCCTGTGCCCCAGCATTGCGGTGGTCGGAACAGGCTTGGACCGGGTATATCCACGCCGGCATCACCAACTGGCCCACGAACTCGCCCGCAAGGGGCTGGTGCTCTCGGAGCATCCGCTGGGCACGCCTGCCATGGCGGCGCATTTCCCGCGTCGCAATCGACTCATTGCGGGGTTGTCACGCGCCACGCTGGTGGTCGAAGCTGCGGTGGACTCCGGCTCCCTGATCACTGCGAGATTGGCTCTGGAGCAGGGGCGTGAGGTCATGGCCATCCCCGGCTCAATCAACAGCCCGCAATCGCGGGGTTGCCACGCCCTGATCCGGCAGGGTGCCCGGCTGGTGGAGAGCGTGCAGGACATCTGGGACGAATTGGGCTGGCAGCCGGTGGTGGCCCCTGCAAGTTCTGCCTGTGAGGCCGTAACACCCTGTGCGCATCAGGCGCTGCTTGAGGTCATGGGGCACGATCCAGTGGGGCTGGATGTCATGCAAAGCCTGACAGGGCTGGATGTGGCCAGCCTGCAAGTCCAGTTGCTGGAGCTTGAGCTGGCGGGACAGATCGGGGCTTTCCCCGGTGGCCGATATCAGCGCTTGACGGCGGCCTGAAGCTCAGACCGGTGTTCCGCAATGGCCAGCAAGCCGTCAAAAATCAGCGTTTCAACCAGCTCCAGCGGCTTGGTGATGTGCGGGGCCATTTTCCATCCTGCTCCGCCGGTCATGAACCCGACGGGCTGCATTCCGCAATGGCGTTCGAGCTGGTTCCACATGCGTGAAATCGCTCCTGCAATGGCAAAGGTGCCTCCGCTGGTGAGGGCATCGCTGGTGTTGGTGGGAAATGTGGTGACCTCGCCTGTGGGCACATGCAAGCCCGCCGTGCCCGATTCGAGCGCCTTGAGCATGATGCCGTGACCGGGCAGGATGATGCCGCCCAGGAATTTGCCGTGCTGGTCGATGGCTTCAACGGTCACCGCCGTTCCCACCATCACCACGATGATGGGGCGGTGATTGCCAAGGTGGCGCTGCTTCATGCGCTTGTGGGCACCCACCATGGCCACCCAGCGGTCGGCCCCCAGGCGAAGGGGGTGGTCGTAGCCATTGATCATGCCGGCCTCGTGAGTGGATGCCACCACCCACTTTGGGGTGACATCCCAGCCCGGCGTGTGTTCAAGTTGTTCACGCACGCGCAAGCGGACTGCGTCACCCGCCACGCTGCACCCCAGCATGGTTTGAGGTACTGGCAATGAGGCCCATTCGCCTTCGGCGAGCTTGTCGATGTGCTCCAGAAACTGCGCACCATGGGCGATCAACTTCGCGTCGCTGGTGGCCTGCTCATAAAGCGCCCACTTCAGGCGCGTATTGCCAACGTCGATGGCCAAAAAACACATGGGACTTGTCTGCTCCGGTTTGATGCGGCAAACGGCCATGCCGTTTGCCCCGCAGGCAGTATAGCCCCACTGTCGGGCAGGCCTCAGGCCTTGGCCGTAGCGTTGAAAGAGGCATTGGACAAGGCGGTGCTTGACTGGCGCAGCAGATCCATGCACATGCGAAGACGCGTTTTCCAGTTGGGGCTGACCGCAAAGAACACATCGGCCGCGGCCTGTGCCTCGGTGCTGGCCAGTTGGCCGGGTTCGTGCCAGGCGCTGGCGTGGATCAGGCCTACTGGCGCGCGGGCCAGCACGCTTTGCCAGTCTGTGCTGAGTTGTTGCCATTGGCCCATGGTGCGGGTGCGAACGCCAAACCAGTGGCGTTTGCCGTGGGCTATGTCGAGCAGGAGGCCGTATTGCGCGAGACATTGGCCGGTCAATCCCTGCTGGGGGTCAGCCACATTGAGGAGGTGGACGCGCAAGCCGGCGTTGCGCGCAAGGTAGCCATGCACAACGGGCTGTGTCTGCCAGCGAGGGGGGAGCCGGTACGCTTTGCGGACGATCCAGTCGACGGCTGCGACGGGGGCAAATGCGACGAGCAGAGCCGCAGCCATGCCGCGTGAAATCAGGCCCGTCTGGGGCAGGTCTTTGTTGCCTGAGTTGCGCACGGCACGAATGTCGGGCAACTGGCTGGATGTGCGGGTCTTGGTGTGCATCACGCGGTGGCCGTTGACCAAGGTGTGGCGGAGTTCGGTCTTATGGCCGAAATACACATCGGGCATGGCCAGCGTGTCGGCAATCCGGACCTCGCTGTCAACGATGACATCCTTTGTCAGAACGGTGTTGGGGCCAATCTGGGCCTCGGCGCAGACGAAACAACCGGGGCCGATGATGGCGGGGCCGCGAATCTGGGCCTGGGGGTCAACCCAGGCTTGGGGGCTCATGACACCCCAAGGCTTGCGGATCCAGGTGGCCGGTGCGCTGCTCAAGCCCTCGTCGCTGAGCGAGCGCTGCTGCAGTGCGAGCATGTCTTGCGCACAGGCAGGGGCGAACCAGTCTTCGCGCTGCATGATCTTGCGCTTCATCTGTGAGTGCGACTGGAAAATGGCACCTGCTTCGGCAGCACTGCCTGCGGCGGGCATCTTGTCGAGCAGTGCTGTGCTGCAACTGGCCCAGCCAGTCCAGACGTTGGGCTGGTCGGCGCGAACCAGGGCCAGGTTTTCGGATTCGATGATCTGGGTCAGGGCACGATCCGATATCCAGTGCTCTGCGCGGGCGAAAACGACCTTGTCGATGCCCTGCCAATCGAATGAGCGCAGGCTGGCGTAGCTGCGCACCTCGCTCTGAACCCAGTGCCATGTGACGCGCAGGCCCCAGCGCTCGCCCTGTCCCACCAGCTTGCGCAGTTCCTCCGGCTGGTCACTGACGACAAGATCTACTTCCTTGAGACCACTGTTCGCGATCTGGGACAAAACGCGCTCGATCAGTGTCTGGGTTCCCGTGGGGAGCATGCAACTGGGCATGTCGTGCGGGATGCCCAGATCCTGCGGTGCGGTATGCGTGGCAACGAGGACGACACGGGTGCGGGTGTGGAGGGTGTTCATGGTGTTGGGGCTCGATGAGTTTGGACTGGCGGGGTGTGCTTCGGGGGTGTTTGCAGGTGCTGTCAATAAGCGCCACGGCCCAGGACAACTGCGGGAATGGTCTTGAATAGCAGCTTGATGTCGGTCTTGATGGAGCGCTGGTGGATGTAGTCGATGTCCATGTTGACCTGCTGCGGGAAAGGGATGTTGGAGCGACCGCTCACTTGCCAGATGCAGGTCAGGCCGGGGGTGACGGCCAGGCGGGCACGGTCACGCAGGCTGTAGCGGGCCACTTCAGCGGGCAGGGGGGGGCGAGGGCCAACCAGGGTCATGTCGCCCTTGAGCACGCACCACAGTTGGGGCATTTCGTCCATGCTGGTGCGACGGATAAGGCGGCCAATGGGGGTGATGCGGGGGTCGCGCTTCATCTTGAAGGTCACGCCCGCCTGCCCGTGCTGGTTCTGGGCTTCGAGCTTCTTGCGCACTTCTTCAGCGTTGACGCACATGGAGCGGAATTTGGGAAAACCGAATTCGCGGCCATCAAGGCCCACGCGCTTTTGCCAGAACAGCACCGGGCCGCGGTCATGCAGCTTGATGCACAAGGCAATCAGTGCAAAGATGGGGGACATCAGCACCAGCACGCTCCCGGCGACCACGATATCGAGCAGGCGCTTCATGGGGTGCAGGCTCTGGGTTTTGGCCCACCAGCGCAGGTAGGTGATGCGGGTGGCTGCGTTGCGGGGCAGGGCGGCAATGCGTTGGAAGAGGTTCATGTTGGCTCCGTTTCGTCGATGCATGAATTGGAATCCAGCAACCTCAACAGCCTGTGGCAGAATTGTTTCGAGCTTGTCAAAGATGAGGGGCCATGACCGATTTGCAGCCTGTATCCATGGGGGAAATGCATGAGCCCCAGTGCCCCTGCCGTGTGGTTTTGCTGGGTGATCCGCAGCCGGGTGCGTTATCCGTGTGGCCAGATATCCAGTCTCCGGTGTTGCAAGTCAGGCGTGCGCAGTTCAACGGCTTGCCAGACATTGGTGATG
>JBJOKU010000024.1:0-10310 GCA_046045925.1 Pseudomonadota bacterium | reverse complement strand
AGTCAGACTGCTCACTGCTGAGCACCACCAATCTGCCGTTTTCCAGACGCTATGTCCAATCGCAATGGACCACCACCACCAACGTGGTATCCGTCACCAATACCTTCCCGGGTTGCAAGGTCAGCGGCACCACCTTGTCTTGCAACTGCCCCACGGTGACCAATACCACCACAGCGGCCAGCCTTGGCACCAGCACACTGCCCGGCTTTACCGTCGCGTTCTCTGACGTTGCCGGAGATGCAGAATCGGTCAAGATCACCTCCACGGGCTGCACCGCCCTTGACACTGCCTGCTACTCCTCAACCAAGGCCAATGCCGATGCCTCGGCCAGTGCCAGCGTCATACTGAAACTGCGACCTTTCCTGCGTTCCGCGCCAGTCGCCCCGCTGACATGCAGACAAAACTGCGTCACTACCGCCACGCCCAAGATATTCATTACCAACACCGACCTGAGCACCAATGGCATGCTCGTACACACAGGCTCAAGCGGCACCATCCTGACGACAACGGCTGCAGTCTCCCGGCTCACCACCATTCCTGGGGTTGATCCGTTGGCCGCAATCAGTTTGGGCGACCAGACTTTGAATATCCTCACGGAGAACGCAACTACCTGCGCAAATGGAGTCTTGTTCAACCAGCACTTTGGCATGACCCTTTCCCAATACGCCAATCAGCCACAAGTGAAGTCCATCACTTGCAGCAGCGCCAGCGCCAGTGCCTGCGTGACCAGCGTCACCGATGCCTACAACGAGGGGTGGCGGTCTTTTTACTTTCCGTCTGGTTTTTACTGGAACTCCAACACCAGCCTAGGCAGTCAGGCTGAGCCCGTTACCATTGTTGCCACTGGATCGATCGCGTCCAATGTCTCCAGC
Source organism: Pseudomonadota bacterium (assembly GCA_046045925.1). Taxonomy (GTDB): domain Bacteria; phylum Pseudomonadota; class Gammaproteobacteria; order Burkholderiales; family Burkholderiaceae_C; genus JBJOKU01. The sequence continues at coordinate 9,438 of JBJOKU010000024.1, read as the reverse complement.
ACCGGCACGATCGCAGGACTGGTCTACCACCACTACGGCACTGCCAGTGGCTTCGCCACCGTCGGCAGCCCCACCTTTCAGGGTGCCTTCGTTGCATGCTATGCATACACCGTAACCAATACCGCACATACCGTCACCTTCACCTATGACCCGATCGTACTGACCAACATCCGCCGCAGCGTTGGCTCTTTCGTTCGTGTCCCCGGCAGTTGGAAGGATTTCTGACATGAACCCCACCCGCAGAGAACCTCATCATGCCCACCGCACGGGTGCAGTCACTGCGCCACGGGCTCAGGCTGGCTTCACCATCATTGAGGCTCTGGTTGCGTTGATGATCCTCACTTTTGGCCTTTTGGCCGTGAGTGGCATGCAACTCACCCTCTCCAGCAATGGCGACATCTCCAAGCAACGCACCGAAGCCATTCGCCTGGCGCAGGAAAAAATCGAATATCTGCGTTCATACAGCCAGGTCACATCGGCCACCCTGTCCACCACACTGGCCTACGCCAACCTGGCCTCGGGCAGTGACTCCATCACCACCAATGCCGTCTTCAGCCGGAGTTGGTCGGTCAGCGGCACTGCAACCGCCACCCTCAAGCCCATCTTGCTGACCATGAGCTGGGCCGACCGGACCGGCACCACCCAGACCCTCACCGTGAGCTCGGTGATCTCGCAATCGAACCCCTACGACTCGGGCCTGCTGGCATTCCCCGTACCTGAAAGCAGCACCCTGCGCCGCTTCGCCAACCGCAGCCTGGACATTCCCTTCTTGCCCAAGAGCACCATCGTCAATTTGACGGGCTCCAACGCCGGCAAGAGCGCCTATGCCTTGAGCAGCACTTTCAGCATCATTTTTGACAACTACAACGGCAGCGTGGTGAAAACCTGCAGCTCCGCCATTCAGAGTGCATCAGCCGATCTTTCGCTCTGTACCACGACCACTGGGGTTGTGCTGGCGGGATTCATCCGGTTTGGAACCTGCTCGGACGCCTCATGCACCACACGCACCGATATCACTCACACGGGGGTCACCTTGACCGGAATTACAGGTAACTCCGCTGCAGTTCAGTGCACCACCACTCTGGCAAGCAACTTCAAGGCATCGACCAGTACGGTCAGCGTCGGGGGTGTTGCGGCAGGTGGACTCAGCACTTACATCTGCCTGATTCCTTTGGCCGATTCGAACAGCTATTGGTATGGAAACGTCGTCATCAATGGTGTCCCCAAGACCGCCAACGACATCGTTTGCCGTTATCAGTACATTGATTCCGCCCTCACAGCCAATCAGCGCAATGTGCAGCCTTACACCCAGGTTTCCGACTCGATCGACAACCAGAACTACTACATCGGAACGAGCACCACCACGGGTAGTACCAACACCACTGCCACTTGCCCGAGCATCGCGCAGTCAGACCCCACCTTGTCCACCGCAGGGGCTGCGGCACAGGCCGCCACAGTGAACCTCACTCTGCATCAAAACTGCCGCAGCACCGTGGACACGCTCAGTACCCGGGCAACGAGCATCAGTTCTTCAGACACGCCGCCCACCACCTACTGCCCTTGATGCGACAATACGCCCCATGTTCACCGGAATCATCACCGGCGTGGGGCGGATCACCGCCATCCACGCACTTGGAAGCTCTTTGGGTCACGGCAAGCGGCTGGAGGTGGCTGCGCCGCCCGGCTACCTTGACGACGTGCAACTGGGTGACAGCATCGCCATCAACGGCGCATGCATGACGGTCACCACCTTCAACGCCGAAGCCGCCACCTTCACCATCGACGTTTCTGCCGAATCCCTCAGCAAAACCGCAGGTCTCGACCAAACCGGTCCGGTCAACCTCGAAAAAGCCCTGCGCGCCAATGACCGCCTCGGTGGCCACATCGTGAGCGGCCATGTCGATGGCGTGGGCCAAGTGAGCCACTTTGCCCCGCTGGGCGAGAGCTGGCTGCTGAAGATCACTGCCCCCACGGCGCTCGGCAAATTTCTCGCCTACAAAGGCTCGATTACCGTCAATGGCGTGAGCCTCACGGTCAACGCTGTGGCCGATCTGCCCGGGGGTTGCGAGGTCAGCATCAACCTGATTCCGCACACCATTGAAAACACCGCGTTGGGCTCGCTGCAAGCGGGCAGCCGCGTCAACCTCGAAATCGACCTCATCGCCCGCTATGTTGAGCGCATGCTGGGTCAAAACAACATTCAATCATGAGCACTCCCATTTCATCAGTTGACGAGATCGTGGCCGACATGAGGGCGGGCCGCATGGTCATCCTCGTGGACGAAGAAGACCGCGAGAATGAGGGCGACCTTGTTCTCGCCGCCGACCATGTCACCCCAGAGGCCATCAACTTCATGGCCCGCTTTGGCCGTGGCCTGATTTGCCTGACCCTCACCCGCGAGCGCTGCGAGCGTCTGCAACTGCCCCCCATGGTGGCCCGCAACGGCACCAAGATGGGCACGGCCTTCACCGTCTCCATCGAAGCCGCCGAGGGTGTGACCACAGGCATTTCGGCCGCCGACCGCGCCACCACCATCCGCGCGGCAGTTGCTCCCAGCGCCAAACCGGCTGACCTGGTGCAGCCCGGCCACATCTTCCCGCTGCAAGCGGTTGATGGCGGGGTGCTCATGCGTGCCGGCCACACCGAGGCGGGTTGTGACCTCGCCACCATGGCCGGTTGCAGCCCCACCGCCGTGATTTGCGAGATCATGAAAGACGACGGCACCATGGCCCGCCTGCCCGATTTGCAGGTGTTCGCCGCCGAGCATGGCCTGAAGATCGGCACCATTGCCGACCTCATCGAATACCGCGCCCGCCACGACAGCCTGCTCCAAAAGGTGGGGCAGCGCGAGTTGCAAACGGCGCACGGCGAATTCACCGCCCACGCTTGGCGCGACAAGCCCAGCGGCAGCGTGCACTTGGCGCTGGTCAAGGGCCAGTGGTCTGCCGACGAATCGGTGCTGGTGCGCGTGCACGAGCCGCTGTCGGTGTTTGACGCACTCGAAGTCAACCGCACCATGCACAGCTGGGACCTGAACGCCACCCTCGCCCATGTCAACACCGCTGGCAAAGGCGTGGTGGTGCTGCTCAATTGCGGCGAAGACCCCAGCCAGTTGCTGGCCCAGTTTGAAGGCACTGCCCGCTCCGCTCAGGCCCCCGAGCGCGGCCGCATGGACCTGCGCACCTATGGCGTGGGCGCACAAATTTTGCGCGAATGCGGCGTACACAAGATGCAACTCATGGGCAACCCGCGGCGCATGCCCAGCATGGCCGGGTATGGCCTCGAAATCACGAACTACATTCAGAAAAAGGTTTAAGACATGTTTGGCGCAGACAAGGGCACAGCCCAGAACCTCGACGGCAAGAAGCTTTACATCGGCATCGTGCAGGCCCGTTTCAATGAAGGCATCACCAACGCCATGCGCGACGCCTGTGTGGCCGAACTGATCGCTCTCGGTGTGCAAGAAAAGCACATTGATGTCTTCAGTGTGCCCGGTGCACTCGAAATTCCGGTGGCGCTCAAGGCGCTGGCCGAGAAAGACCAGTATGACGCACTCATCGCGCTGGGCTGCATCATCCGTGGTGAGACCTATCACTTTGAGGTGGTGTCCAACGAAAGCGCCCGTGGCGTGACCACTGTGTCACTGGAACACACACTGCCCATCGCCAACGAAATCCTCACCTGCGAAAACGTGGCCCAGGCCCATGCCCGCCAGGACGAAAAAGGCCGCGATGCCGCCCGCGTGGCCGTGGAAATGGCCAACCTGCTCAACGACTTGGCCTGAGGCGCAGCATGACCGAACCCAACACCAGCCCCGGCAAGAACAAACCCCCGCGCCAGAGCCGCACCGGCCTCACCGCCACCGGCGTGCGCAAGGCCGCCAGCAAGCCCCCGCGCAGCCGCGCCCGCGAGTTCGCGCTGCAAGCCCTCTACCAGCACCTGATCGGTCAGCAGAATGTGGACAAGATCGACATGTACACCCGCGATCTGGCAGGGTTTCACAAGTGCGACTCTGTCCACTTTGACGCACTGCTGCACGGCTGCGTGGAGCAGGCCGCCGGGCTCGATCAGCTAATCGAGCCGCTGCTCGACCGCCCTTGGGGTGAAATTTCTCCCATCGAGCACGCCGTGATGTGGATCGGCGTTTACGAATTCAAGCATTGCCTCGACATTCCTTGGCGCGTGGTCATCAACGAATGCGTAGAGCTGGCCAAAGGTTTTGGCGGCACCGACGGCCACAAGTATGTGAACGGCATCTTGAACGGCTTGGCCCCACAACTGCGGGCCGCCGAAGTTGCAGCCGACAAGGGCAAAGCGGCCTGAGTTGCCCTTGTCACCTTGCTGATCACCCAATCATCATGGCCAGCTACACCCTTCGTACCAGCCAAACCGCCCAAAGCATTGAGCCCTTCTACGTGATGGAAGTGTTCAAGGCGGCTCAAGCGCTGGACGCGGCCTCGCAACCGGGCGATCCCCGCATGCTCTACCTCAACATGGGCGAGCCCGACTTCACCGCCACCCCGGCGGTGCAGGCAGCGGCAGAGCGGGTGATCCGTGCGGGCGGCACGCAGTACACCCACGCCACTGGTCTGCCCGAGCTGCGAGAGCGCATCAGCGGCTGGTATGCCAGCCACTTTGGCATCAATGTGCCTGCCTCGCGCATTGTTGTCACCGCCGGTGCCAGCGCAGCCCTGCAACTGGCCACGCTGGCGCTGATCGACCGTGGCGATGAAATGCTCATGCCCGACCCGAGCTACGCCTGCAACCGCCACTTCATCACGGCAGCGGGTGGTGTGTCGCGGCTCATTGCCGGCACCCCGCAGGAGCGCTTCCAGTTGAGCCACGACAAAGTGCAGGCGGCCTGGGGCCCGCACACACGAGGCGTATTGCTGGCTTCACCTTCCAACCCCACAGGCACCTCGATTGCTCCCAACGAGCTGCGCCGCATCGTGGAGTTTGTGCAACGGCAAGGCGGCATCACGCTGATCGACGAGCTGTATCTGGGCCTGTCCTACGAGGCCGAGTTTGGCCAGAGCGCACTGGGCATGCCCGTCGCGCTTCAGCAAGGGCTGGTGAGCATCAACAGCTTCTCGAAGTACTTCAACATGACTGGCTGGCGACTGGGTTGGCTGGTGCTGCCCGAAACGCTGGTTTCTGTCGTGGAGCGATTGGCACAAAACCTCTACATCTGCCCGTCCACCGTCTCGCAGCACGCTGCGCTGGGCTGCTTTGAGCCGGAGAGTCTGGCCGAATACGAGCGTCGCAGGCGCGAATTCAAGGCCAGGCGCGACTATTTCGTGCCCCAGCTCAACCGCCTCGGCCTCACGGTGCCCGTCATGCCCGATGGCGCGTTTTACGCCTACGCCGATTGCAGTGCCTGGTGCGAGCGCTGGGCCTTGAAAAGCAGCTGGGAGTTCGCATTTGAGTTGATGAAGCGCGCACGCATTGCCGTCACGCCGGGCCGTGACTTCGGCCTGGCCGACCCAGGGCGTTACGTGCGTTTCTCAACGGCCAACTCGATGGTGCAACTCCAAGAGGCCATAGCCCGACTGGAACAACTCGCATGACCGCACTCACACTTCGCAGCAACATCGCCCCTTCTGTCTTTACCTGGCCCGTGCGCGTGTATTGGGAAGACACCGATGCCGGGGGCGTTGTTTTTTACGCCAACTACCTCAAGTTCTTCGAGCGTGCCCGCACCGAATGGCTGCGGCACTTGGGCATTGAGCAGCAAGCCCTGCGCGACGCCACCAACGGCATGTTCGTGGTGGCCCATACCGAGGTGAGCTACCTGCTCAGTGCGCGGCTGGACGACTTGCTCACCATCACCGCCCAGGTGCGCGAGTTGGGCCGCAGCCGCATCGTGCTGCACCAGCAAGCCTGGCGCAACGACCAACGCCTGTGCGAAGGCAGCATCACCATCGGTTGGGTAAACTCCGGCACCATGCGCCCTGCCCGCATTCCGCTCGAAGTTTCGCAAGCACTCCAAGGCCCTGTCGGGACTCAAAACCCATGAACCAACAAGACTTCTCCATCATCACCCTGGTGCTTCATGCCAGTTGGGTGGTCCAGCTCGTCATGGCTTTGCTGATCGCGGTGTCGGTCACCAGCTGGGCGGTGATCTTCCGCAAGCTCGCCACCATCAAGAAGGCCAAGGCGCTCAATGACGAATTCGAGCGCCAGTTCTGGTCGGGCACTTCGCTCAACGAGCTGTTTGCCTCCGCCGTGAAAAACGCCAAACTCGGCGGCCCGATGGAGCGCGTGTTCGCCAGCGGCCTGCGCGAATACCAGAAGCTGCAAGAACGCCGCATCTCCGACACCGCCGTGCTGCTTGACGGCGCACGCCGCGCCATGCGCGCCAGCTTCCAGCGCGAGATGGATGCGGTGGAGAGCAATCTGAGCTTTCTGGCTTCGGTGGGTTCGGTGTCTCCCTACGTGGGTCTGTTTGGCACGGTTTGGGGCATCATGCACGCCTTTACCGGCCTGGCCTCACTGCAACAAGTCACGCTGGCTACGGTGGCTCCGGGCATTGCCGAGGCGCTGGTGGCCACGGCCATTGGCCTGTTTGCCGCCATTCCTGCCGTGGTGGCCTACAACCGCTTCGCCCGCGACATCGACCGCATCGCCATCAAGCTGGAAACCTTCATTGAAGAGTTCTCCAACATCTTGCAGCGCAATGTAGCCCACAGTTCCGCCTCAGGCCACTGAGCACTTCACGCACCACGGAGCCGCACAACATGCCCGCCGTCGCCAGCCGCAGCAGCCGGGGTCGCCGCACGATCAACGAGATCAACATGGTCCCGTTCATCGACGTGATGCTGGTGCTGCTCATCATCTTCATGGTCACAGCACCACTCATCACCCCCAGCGTGGTCAATCTGCCCAGCATCGGCAAAGCCGCGCAGCAGCCCGAGAAGGTCATCACCGTGGTGGTGGGCAAAGATGGCCAGCTGCAACTGACCAACGCCGGACAGACCAGCGCCACTACCTTGCAAAACATCGGTGCGCAGGTCAAGCAGGCGCAGGGCACTGGCCCTGCTGCGGCCAGCACTGCCGTGGTCATCAGCGCCGACCGTGAGGTGCGCTATGAGTCGGTGGTGGGTGTGATGGATCAACTCCAGCGCTCTGGCGTGCAACGCGTGGGCCTGTCGGTACAACTCGCCAAATGAGCGGCCCACGCGCGAGCATCCTCATCACGAGACACGGTCAATGAACGCAACTTTCGCCTCCAGCAGCGCAAGTTACACAGAATTTGCGCCGCCCCCCGCCCCCGCCTTGTTGCGCTCGGCGGGTGTGGCCATTACTGCCCATGTGCTTCTGGCCATTGCTCTGGCTTGGGGCGTGAGCTGGCAACGCCAATCCAACGAAGTGGCTTTCGAGGCCGAGTTGTGGTCTCAAACGCCCCAGCAGGCAGCACCCGCCGCCATTCCTCCCCCACCCGAGCCGCAAACCGCCCCCGTCAAGTCCAGCCAGCCGGAACAACCCGCCCTCAAGGATGCCGACATCCGTGTCGAGCAAGACAAAGCCCGCGAAAAAGCCAAGCGCCTGCAACAGGAAAAAATCGAAGAGCAAAAGCGCGAAGCAGCGCGACAAGAGAACATTCGCCGCATGCTGAGCCAGGCCGGGCAAGGTTCGCCCAACAGCACGGGCTCGGCGCAGCAAAGCAGCACTTCGTCTGCGGGATATCAGGCCATCATCCGTGCGCGGGTGATTCCGCAAATCACATTCCCCGAGCGCGACACGGTAAGCGGCAACCCCGTGGCCCGCGTGCAGTTCCGCATCGCGCCCGACGGAACCATCATCACCTCCAGCATCCGCGTGGTGCAGGCCAGCGGACTGCCCGCCTGGGACCGGGCTGTGGCCAACGCCATTGAAAAAACACAGACCATTCCGCGCGACAAGGATGGCCGCTTCCCCGACAACTTCTTCGAGTTGACCTTCCGCGTCAAGGAGTGAGGCCGGGCCTGGTGAGCGCCATGCGGCTCACCTCTTCGGGCGGGCGATTTTTCATGCGGTGATCGCTCCACACTTGCCGCCAGCGGCGCGCACCGGGCAGGCCGTGCCGCAAACCCAGCATGTGGCGTGCAATCGCGTACCAGTTCACACCCTTGGCAGCCTGCTGCTGCATGTAGGCCACCATGCGGGCCTCGACCTCCTCGCGTGAAGGTGCAGCAAAGTCGGGCGTGGGCTCCCAGGTGGTGAGCGCGTAGGGGTTGTGATAGGCCTCGCGTCCGATCATCACGCCGTCCACATGCAGCATGTGCTGTTCAATTTGCGCCTGTGTGCTGATGCCGCCGTTGAGCACAATCACGAGGTCTGGAAAATCCTTTTTCAACTGGTACGCAAACTCGTAACGCAGCGGCGGAATTTCGCGGTTTTCCTTGGGCGACAAGCCCTTGAGCCAGGCATTGCGGGCGTGCACGATGAACACGCCGCAACCGGCTTGCGCCACCGTACCCACGAAGTCGCGCACGAAGCCGTAGCTCTCGTGGCGGTCAATGCCGATGCGGTGTTTCACCGTGACCGGTACGTCCACCACATCCGCCATGGCCTTCACGCAATCGGCCACCAGTTGCGGCTCGTTCATGAGGCAGGCCCCAAACGCGCCGCGCTGCACCCGCTCCGAGGGGCAGCCACAGTTGAGGTTGATCTCGTCGTATCCCCACTGCTGGCCCAGCTTGGCGGCCTGCGCCAGATCGGCGGGTTCGCTGCCGCCGAGTTGCAGGGCCACAGGGTGCTCGGCAGGGTCAAAGTCGAGGTGGCGCGGGACATCGCCGTGCAGCAAGGCGCCTGTGGTCACCATCTCGGTGTAGAGCAAGGCGCTGGGCGAGAGCAGCCGGTGGAAGTAGCGGCAATGCCGATCCGTCCAGTCGAGCATGGGGGCAACCGACAAACGCCAGCGACTGGCGTGCGCAATGGGGCTCATGCTGCGAATCTCATGCCCCGGCAGGCGGGTCCTGGAAACCATTGGCACGGAAAGTCAGCACCAGGGTGTCGCGCCAACCGTGCTCGCCCGCAGGCTGGATGGGCGTGGTTTCATGAATGACCCGTTCGTCATCCAGCAGCAACAGCGACCAAGGCTCGGTGAGCGTGAAGCGCTGGCCCATGAGCGGCTTGTCGAGGCCATCGCCCTCGCCTGCGCTGAATACACGTGTTTCGCCGCCCTTGATCTGTTGGCGCTGCACCAGCATGACGGCCACAAAATCCACGCCATCGCGGTGTGCGCCCTCGGGCGTTGGGCGGCCAATGCCGCCTGTGGTGTCGATGCGAAACGGATGCGCCTCCACAAACCATTGTTTCACCTCGGGCTTCAGCGCGGAGCACACCGCCGCCAGCCCCTGGAGCATGCCAGCCCACGCGGGGGCTTCGTCGAGTTGGGGAAGGATCGGTTCAAACCAGCGCAACATCCCGCCATGCAGGGCGTTGTAGTCCAGCGGC
>JBJOKU010000023.1:0-10363 GCA_046045925.1 Pseudomonadota bacterium | reverse complement strand
ATGCGCGTGTCGGCCACTTCCACACCGGGCAGACCGGCATCGGCCAGGCCGTGATGCGCGAGCGCACAGGCCGCGCCGCTCGCGCGGGCCTGGGCAAGAAAGTCATTCGCGTCAAAACGCTCACCCTTGAGCGCCACGAACAAGTCGCCCGCTTGAAGGGTGCGGGTGTCGGTGTGCACGCGAAGCACGGGTGTGTGGCCATCGCCCACGAGGCGCGAGGCGCCCAGCCACTGCTGCAACTGGGCGAGGGTGAATAATGCGGCGCTCATGCGGCTGCCCTCTCTGTGTTGTTCTGGCCGCGTTGCGCCAGCGCCTGCATGGCCTGCTCGATGTCGGAAAAATGGCTCTTCACGCCCGCCACTTCCTGGTAGTCCTCGTGGCCCTTGCCAGCGAGCAGTACCACATCTTGCGAACGCGCTTGTGCAATCACGCTGGCAATGGCACTGGCGCGGTTCACGTCCACCTCGGCTGCGGCGGAGTTCATGAGGCCCAGCAGGATATGGCTGATGATCTGGCGCGGGTCCTCGTCACGCGGGTTGTCGCTGGTGACCATGACGCGATCGGCGTGCCGTTCGGCCACTGCGCCCATCAGCGGGCGTTTGGTGGCATCGCGGTTGCCGCCGCAACCCAGCAGGCACCAGAGCTGGCCACCGCGTGCCGTGGCCACGGGGCGCAGGGTTTGCAGGACTTTCTCCAGCGCGTCGGGCGTGTGGGCGTAGTCCACGCACACCAGCGGTTGCGCGTCGCCGCCGATACATTGCAGGCGACCGGGCACAGGCAACATGCCTTCGCAGGCTTTCACGGCCTGCGCCAGCGGGTGGCCGAGGGCGCGCAGGCTGCCAACCACAGCCAGCAGGTTGGAGACGTTGAACTCGCCAATGGCTTGCGTGTGCAAGGTAACACGCTCTGCACCTTCACAGACATCGAACTTCATGCCTTGTGCTGTGTAGCTCACCTCGCGTGCTTGCAGACGGGCGGGTTGATGCAAACCGTATGTCCAGACTTCGATGCCTGGGCGCAGGGATGCCATCAGCCCCGCTGTTTCAGACGCATCTGCATTGAGCACTGCGGCCTGCAAGCCGGGCCATGCGAACAAGCGGGCCTTGGCTTGCCAATAGGCCTCCATGCTGCCGTGGTAGTCGAGGTGGTCTTGCGTGAAGTTGGTGAACACCGCTACGCGGATGGCAAGACCCGCCATGCGCTGCTCTTCAAGGCCGATGGACGAGGCTTCCATGGCACAGGCCTTTACGCCCTGCTGCGCGAACTCGCGCAAGGTGCGATGCAGCATCACGGGGTCGGGGGTGGTGAGGCCGGTGGACTGCACGTTCGGGGCGATGCCCACGCCCAGCGTGCCGATCACACCTGCTTTGACTGGCTGCGCCAGCGCTGTGTTGCCGAGCGCTTGAGAGAGCCACCAGGTGGTGGAGGTTTTGCCGTTGGTGCCGGTGACGGCGATCACGTCCATCTCCTGCGAGGGCTTGCCGTACCACTCGCTGGCGATGTCACCGAGGCTGGCCTTCAGGCCCGGCAGGGTGGCCAAGCGCGGGTCGACGCTGGCAAAGGCTTCGCTGCCTGCTGCTTCCATCAGGCAGGCGGCAGCGCCTTGCGCGAGTGCCGCAGTGGCGAAGTGGCGGCCATCATGCGCGGCACCCGGCCAGGCGATGAAGACGTCGCCCTGGGCCAGCTTGCGGCTGTCCACACCTAGGTGCGCACCGGCTTGCGCCTTGCTGCGCAGCCATTGCAGGGCGGTGACGGGAGTGGTGAGGCGCTCCATCAGAACGACTCCTCCACGGCTTTGGCCACGATCTGTGGCTTGACGTTCATATCGGGCGTGACGCCCATCATGCGGAGCGTCTGGGCCACGGTCTCGCTGAAAACCGGCGCGGCCACATCACCACCGTAATACTTGCCGTTGCTGGGCTCGTCAATCATCACGGCCACCACGATGCGGGGCTTGTCGATGGGGGCCATGCCCACGAAAAAGCCACGGTATTTCTTGTCGGCGTAGCCTTTGCCCTCTTGTTTGTGGGCGGTGCCGGTTTTGCCGCCGACCGAGTAGCCACTGGTTTGCGCCTTGGGAGCCGTGCCACCGGATTCAGTGGCCATGTGCAACATATGCCTGACAGCCGCTGCGTGGCCGGGCGACAGAACGCTGACGCCGGAGACGGACTCGCCTGACTTCACGAGCGTCACGGGGATGAGCTGGCCGTCGCGGGCAAACACGCTATAGGCTCGTGCCAGTTGGAACAGGCTGGATGACAAACCATAGCCGTAGCTCATGGTGGCCTGCTCGATGGGGCGCCAAGTCTTGTAGGCCCGCAGTTTTCCGCCCACCACGCCCGGGAAGGGCAGTTGCGGCTTCTGGCCGAAGCCCACGCTGGAGTAAAGCTCCCACATCTCGCGGGGCTGCATCTGCATGGCCAGTTTGACTGTGCCGACGTTGCTGGACTTCTGGATGACTTCGTTGACCGTGAGTGCGCCGTGGGGGTGGGCATCGGTGATGGTTGCACCAGCGATGGTGATGCGTCCCGGTGCGGTCTGGATCACGGATTCGGGTTTGACCATGCCCTTGGTGAGCGCAAGCCCGGCGATGAAGGGCTTCATGGTCGAACCGGGCTCGAAGGTGTCGGTGAGCGCCCGGTTGCGCAACTGGTTCCAGTTGAGATTCTGGCGGGTGTTGGGGTTGTAGCTCGGGTAATTGGCGAGCGCGAGGATGTCGCCACTTTGCACATCGAGCACCACCACGCTGCCCGCCTTGGCTTTGTTGTCCATCACCGCGTCGCGCAGCTTCTGGTAGGCGAAGAACTGTACCTTGCTGTCGATGGACAGTTGCAGGTCCTGGCCGTCAACCGGGGGCACGGTTTCGCCCACAGACTCCACCACGCGGCCCAGGCGATCCTTGATGACGCGGCGCGAGCCCGCCTTGCCAATCAGCGTTTTCTCGAAAGCCGCTTCAACCCCCTCTATGCCCCGGTTCTCAATATCGGTAAAGCCCACAATGTGTGCAGCGGCCTCGCCTTCGGGGTACTGGCGACGGGATTCCTTGCGCTGGTAGATGCCCTTGATGTTGAGAGCGGACACCTTTTCGGCTACCTCTTCGCTCACTTGGCGCTTGACCCAGACGAATGTCTTGTCCTCGTTGTCAAACTTCTTTTTCAAGTCTGCGGCGGGCAGCTCCAGCAGACGGGCCAGCTCGGCAATCTGCTGATCAGTGGCTTGCACGTCTTCTGGAATGGCCCAGATGCTGGGTGCAGGGACGCTGGAGGCGAGCAGCAAGCCATTGCGGTCAAGAATGCGGCCCCGCTTGGCGGGCAACTCCAGCGTGCGGCCAAACCGCACCTCGCCCTGGCGCTTGAAGAAGCTGTTGTTGAGCACTTGCACATAGGCCGCGCGTCCGGCCATGCCAAGAAAAACAAGGGCCATCGCCCCCATGACGAAGCGGCCGCGCCATACGGGGGTTTTGCTGGCCAGCAGAGGGCTCGCACTGTAGAGCACGCTCTTGCTCATGGCGTGGCTCCAGCCGGAGTGCCTTCGTGCCCGCGCTGCACGTACTGCGTGATCCCCGGTGTAATGGCCTGCATCTGCAAGCGATCCTTGGCCAGTTTCTCCACCCGCAGCGGGGTGGCCTGAGCCCGCTTTTCCACCTCAAGCCGGCTGTGTTCCGTGGCCAGCCGCTTGCTCTCGTTGTGTGCCTTTTCCAGCTCCACAAACACGCGGCGCGACTCGTACTGTGTGTTGACAAGATACAAGGCGCTGAGAATGACCGCCAGCAGCAGCACGATGTTGAGGCGGATCATGCAGGCACCCCGGTGCGCTCGGCCACGCGCATGACCGCGCTGCGCGAGCGCGGGTTGGCGGCAATCTCGGTGGCGCTGGGCTTGATGCGGTCAATCGCCTTGAGCTTGAGGGGCTTGGGCGGGGCAAACAGTGCGCGGCGATCCACCACCTCGCGCGAATGCTCGGTGATGAACTGCTTGACGATGCGGTCTTCCAGGGAGTGGAAGCTGATGACCACGAGCCTGCCTCCGGGTTTGAGGATGTGCAGCGACGCGCTCAGCGCTTGCTGCAACTCTTCAAGCTCACGGTTGATGAAAATCCGAAGAGCCTGAAATGTGCGCGTTGCAGGGTCCTGACCCGGCTCGCGGGTTTTGACCGTGCGAGCCACGAGCTCGGCCAGTTCACGGGTGCTTGCAAGAGCGCCCCGTTCCTGTCGGCGAGCATCAATCGCCTTTGCAATCTGAAAAGCAAACCGTTCTTCGCCGTATTCACGAATCACCTCCGTCATGGAATCGATGGATGCTGTGGCGAGCCAATCGGCCACGCTCTGGCCCCGGGTGGGGTCCATGCGCATGTCCAGCGGGCCGTTGCCACGGAAAGAGAAACCGCGCTCCGGGTTGTCGATCTGGGGCGATGAGACACCCAGATCCATGAGCAGGCCGTCCACGCTGGCGGGCGGTAGTTCGCTCACATATTCGAAGCCCTCGTGCCGGATGGAAAAACGCGCATCGTTGATGCGCGTCGATTCGGCGATGGCTTCCGGGTCCTTGTCGAAAGCCGTCAATTTGTCTTGCGGCCCGATGCGGGAGAGGATCAGCCGGGAGTGCCCGCCGCGCCCGAAGGTGGCATCCACAAACTGGCGCGGCCCGCTCTCGCTGCACGAAGTGTCGAGGAGGGTGTCGACTGCTTCGTTCAACAAGACGGTGGTGTGTTTCCATGTGTTGTCCACCGTCGGCCTTCAGAAAGAAAAGTCCCGCAAGGCATCGGGCACGCCGCCCGCCGTGGCCGCCCTTTCCTTGGCGGCGTAGGTGGTGCTGTCCCACAGCTCGAAGTATTCGCCCATGCCCATGAGGATGGCATCACGATCGATCCCTGCTGCGGCACGCAGCTCGGGCGAAATCAGTACGCGGCCAGTGCCGTCCATCTCCATGTCCATGGCATTGCCGAGAAACACGCGCTTCCACCACTGGGCACTCATGGGCAGCGCAGCAATGCGGGCGCGGAACTGCTCCCACTGGGGGCGCGGGAAGAGCATGAGGCAACCGTCGGGATGCTTGGTGATGGTGAGCTGGCCACTGGCCGTGGCGGCGAGCACATCGCGATGGCGCGTGGGCACACTCAGACGCCCTTTGGCATCAAGAGTGAGATTGGACGCGCCTTGAAACACGGGGTGGACTCCTGGAATGGGTGCGCGATGGTGAGGACACTTTTCACCACTTATTTGCACTAAATCCCACTGTATCAGGGTTTTTTCCGCTTTCCAAGCGTTGGCAGAAAAATTTTCCAATGAAATCAACAGCTTAGCGTTGATTTCTGATCTCTTTTTGTCTGAAAAAGTTGTTCAAAATGAAGCACTTGCAAAAGGCTTTGCAAGTGAAGTATCAGGAAAGGGGTGGCTGCGTGGCAGCTCAGTGCATGCGGACGCTGGTCATGGCATGGTCTGAAATGCCGATGACGTGGAAGAAGGCCAGTATGAGTCGGTGAACTTGCACAAATTGGATTTGGCGGCCTTGTTGTTGCTGTCCGATGACCCAGTTCAGCAGGGTTCCAGCTGCCGAGAAATCAATGCGAATGAGCTTTTCGCATGAAACGACCACGATGTCGTGGTTTTCAACGCTTTCATTGAACCGGTCAATCACGTTTTGGGGGTCGCCCTGGATGTGGCCCGTGATTTCGATGGAAACGAGTTTGCCGCCCATCAATCCCATGCTGGAGGTCGGGCTGATGAAGCTGGTGCCGAAATTGGAACTCGGGGAGCTGATCGTGCTTGAAACGAAACTCAATTCGGCCGCATTGGCGGCAGAGCTGGCGGGGCGGCACTTGCAGCGTGCCACACTCCACGAAGGGGGGGACACCTCATAGGTGACGCAGTAGTCAAGTGCCACCATCTCGAACTCATCCGGGCGGTGCAGCAGGCGCAGGCATTCCAGCCGCAAATGCCACCAACGGTGATCCACATCCTTGTCACTGGCAGGGGTGCAGGTTGCCAGCACACTTTCCAGAACCGAAGAGCCTTCGAACAGGAGCTGCAAGTTGGGGCTTTCACACCAGGAGTGAAGAAGCTGATGGAAGGGGTCGAGAGCCGATTCGTCAATGCGGGTCAGCTTGGACCAGTCAATCACCCAGGGCTGCTTGGCTTTTTCGAGCGTGGCCTTCATGGCCGCGACCGACTGGATGCTCAGCAACCCTGGCGACTTCCAGTGGGCAGTTTGCTGGGCACCGCTGTCGCTGGCACTTGTCTTGCGCAGTTCCTGGAGCAGTTCAGGGAAAGAAATCCACTGGGGCGCACTGCGCTGGAAGTAGTTGGCGTAGTCGATGGCTGCTGAATCGAACTTGGCCTGATCGCCACAAGCCCGGTACAGATCAAACAGCGTGAGCCAGGCATCCTCGTCCTGGAGTCCGCTTTGCTCGTTGATGAGTGCATCCCTGAGCGCCGCCTCGGCTCCGTCGTCATCGCCATTGGCAAAGCGGATCGCGGCCTCTTCGAGGTTGGGGTTGTGGACCACTTCTTCAACCTCAATGGCAAACATCTTGGATGCACCGTAGTCTGTTGACGTGGATGCCGACGCGACGGGCTCAGGTGTCAGCTCCAGAGGCTGGGTGGGTGCATTGGCAGCAATGGGAGGCGCTGGCTGGAGGTTGCCTTGTGGCGCTGTAGCCGCAGGCGGCGCACTCTGAGCGCCGCTTGTATGCGCCTTTGCAGCAGGCTTGGGGGCTGCTGTCTTGTGAGGTTCATCGAAATTGAACTCAAGTAGATTTTCGTTGGGGGCCTGCACAGCCGGGTTGGGCAAGACGGGCGCTGTGGCGGGTGCACCTGCCTGCTTGGACATGGGGGCCATCGTCTGGGGAAGGCTTGCCCCGAAGGTGCTTGAGTTCAGGATGGAGCTGTTGGCATGCTTGGTGGTCCACCACTGCATGGACATCTGGGCTTCAATCTCGTTGATTTTCTTGAGTGTGTTGGCCTTCTCACCGTCCTTGGTGGGCATGCTGCTGTTGAAGAACGAGGGCTTGACATCTACTTTGCGCGACTCGTGGAAGCCCGATTCCTTGAGTCTGACCTTGCGCAGCATGTTGAACTCGCGCTGGCGCACAAAATCGTTGCGGCGCTTGAGTTCGATCAGGGCCTTCATGGCATCCCGGTCCGCCTGGCGCGGATCCTGGGACAGGCTCATGGTGGAGGGCGCGTCCAACTCCTGCCAGTTTGTCGTTGGGTTGGCGACAAACCGGGCGACCTTTGCAAACAGGCCTTGCTTGGGCGGTTCCTTGGTGGCCATGGTTGGGTGAGGTGGGGCTTTGGTTAGGGTCAGTCCCCAAACATGCGCTGCTTGAGTTCGCGCCGCTGCTGGGCCTCGAGGGAGAGAGTGGCCGTGGGGCGGGCAATCAGGCGGCCAACACCAATGGGCTCGCCGGTTTCGTCGCAGTAGCCGTAATCGTCGGCATCAATGCGGGAAATTGATTGCTCGATCTTCTTGAGCAACTTGCGTTCGCGATCACGGGTGCGCAGTTCGAGTGCGTGCTCCTCCTCGATGGTGGCGCGGTCGGCGGGGTCGGGCACAACCACAGTGTCTTCGCGCAAGTGTTCGGTGGTTTCATCGGCGTTGGAGAGGATGCTTTGCTTGAGCATCACCAGCTTGTGGCGGAAGAAAGCCATTTGCTTTTCGTTCATGTACTCGTTGTCTGGCATAGCCTGCACTTCGGCATCAGTCAATTCTTCGGCGGACTTGTTTTTCCAGTTGTTGGCGAGTTTGGGGTCTTTTTTGGTGACCACCATGGGGGGAGGAGTCAGGGTTGAAGCTGGCATGGATGAAGTAAAACTGGCTTTGGCTCCCACCAGGCCTTGCACGGATGTACTCAGGGGAGGGATGGCGGCGGCGTATTTGTTGACGGTGGTTCTGCCTGCTGGTTTGGCAGCACGGGTGGCGGCAGGGGCGGGTGCGGGGGCAGCGGCAGGCTGCACAGAAACTGTTTTGGCCGGAGCCTTGGGGAGTGCATTGCCTGCGACTTTGCCAGACAAGTTGCTCGCTGGCGCGATGGCTTGCTTGGGTGCCGGCTTGGCGCTCGAAGGAGGTGTTACCTGCTTGGCGGGTGTCTTGGCTGATGTCTTGGGTGTTTTTTGGGGGGCAGATTGGGGGCTTGATTTGGTGGCCACCTTGACAGCAGGTTTGGCCGACTTGCCAACGACAGGTTTGGCGCTGGCTTTTAGCGGCGCTTTGGCTGTGGTTTTGGTGGTTGCGGTCTTGGTTTTGCCTGGCGCACCGCCTGTCTTGGCAACTGGCTTGGCGGCGGCTTTTTTGGCGGGGGTCGGCTTGGCGGTTGCCTTGCTTGGGGGTTTGGTTGCAGCCTTCACTGGTTTGACTGGTTTGGAGGCAACCGGCTTTGCTGCTGATTTGGCAGGTTTGGCGGTTTTGGCAACAGGGCGGGCGGATTTCATCTCTAGTCTCCTGACCTCGTCGGCCACATTCTTGCGGGGCCGATCGGGTGTTTCACGAACTCCATCAACTGGGGTTATACCGCTTTTGGAAGGCAATTTCGCGGATTTGTCGGTTTGCGGGGATTTTGAGCCCCGCAAACCCATGCCCATGAGTTGGAGAAGTGAGACAAACATCGGTGTTCTTTCAGAGCAGGGACTGATCCAGCCCCTGCGTCAGGATGTCCTTGGGCAGTTCAATGCCGATGAACACCATTTTGGATTGGCGTTTCTCGCCTTCGGCCCATTTGGGGCCCAGATCGCTGCCCATGAGTTGGTGTACGCCCTGGAAAATCACCTTGCGGTCGGTGCCTTTCATGTTGAGTACGCCCTTGTAGCGCAGCATGCGCGGGCCGTAGATCTGCACGATGGCACCCAGAAAATCTTCCAGCTTGGCGGGGTCGAAGGGGCGGTCTGAACGGTAGACGAAGCTCTTGACATCGTCGTCGTGATGGTGGTGGTGGCCGTGCCCGTGGCCCTGCGCGTGCGAGGGGTGGTTGCAGTGATCGCCATGCTCGTGATCGTGATGGTGGTCGTGACCACAGTGTTCGTCGTGCACATGGTCGTGATCGCAGTGCTCACCGTGCTCGTGATGGTGATCATCACCTTTGAGGAAATCGGGGTCTATGTCTAGCTTGGCGTTCAAGTTGAAACCGCGCAAGTCGAGCACTTCGCTGAGGGCCACTTCGCCAAAGTGCACTGTGCGCTGGGGCGCACGCGGGTTCATGTGCTTGAGGCGGTGCTGCAGGGCAGAGAGTTCACCAGCGCTCACCAGATCGCTCTTGCTGATGAAGATCTGGTCGGCAAAACCCACCTGGCGGCGTGCTTCCTGGCGATCATTGAGTTGCAGCGCGGCGTGCTTGGCATCGACCAGCGTGAGAATCGAGTCGAGCAGGTAGCTTTCGGCGATTTCGTCATCCATGAAGAAGGTTTGTGCCACCGGGCCCGGATCGGCAAGGCCCGTGGTCTCGATGATGACGCGGTCAAACGCCAGTTCACCCTTGCGGCGCTTGGCGGCGAGGTCTTGCAAGGTGGTGCGCAGGTCTTCGCGTATGGTGCAGCAGACGCAGCCATTGCTCATCTGGATGATCTGCTCTTTGGTGTCGGCCACGAGAATGTCGTTGTCGATGTTTTCTTCGCCAAACTCATTTTCGATGACGGCGATCTTCTGGCCGTGGGCCTCGGAAAGAACGCGTTTGAGCAGCGTGGTTTTGCCGGAGCCGAGAAAGCCGGTCAGGATGGTGGCGGGAATGAGGGCCATGGGCTGCAATCCAGATAAGACAGATCTGCGAAGGTGGGGAGTGTAACGGCCCTTTTCAAGACAGTCGGATAATGCTGCCTTTCATGAATACGGTCTTTGAGCGCCCCACCCTGATGCAACGCATTGTGCCCCTTTTCAAGGGGTTCGATGGGCCATTGGCCACGGCCATCATCATGCTCTCGCTGGCGGGCCTGCTGTGCATGTATTCCTCTGGTCATGATCACGGCACCCGTTTTGTGGATCATGCCCGCAACATGCTGCTGGCAGCCACCATCATGTTTGTCGTGGCACAGATTCCCCCGCAGCGCCTGATGAGCCTTGCCGTACCCCTCTATACCCTGGGCGTGGCCCTGTTGGTGGCTGTGGCCATATTCGGGTTGACCAAGAAGGGGGCCAGACGCTGGGTGAACATTGGGGTGGTTATCCAGCCAAGTGAAATTCTCAAGATCGCCATGCCGCTGATGTTGGCCTGGTGGTTCCAGAAGCGCGAGGGGCAGTTGCGTCCACTCGATTTCGGAGTGGCGGGCCTGCTGCTGGCCGTCCCCGTGGGGTTGATCGTCAAGCAACCCGATCTGGGCACAGCCATTTTGGTGGCCAGTGCAGGCTTGTATGTCATCTTCTTTGCCGGCCTGAGCTGG
>JBJOKU010000022.1:0-10378 GCA_046045925.1 Pseudomonadota bacterium | reverse complement strand
CTTTGAAACGCTGGGCTTCGCCCCCTGGCAGGAACGCTACGCCCAACGCGACGCGCTCACCGGTCTGGAAGTGAGGCTCACAGAGCTGGACAAAACCACCGGCATGGGTCAAGCCATGGGCGTGACGGCAGACGGCGCGCTGCTGGTGCATACTTGGGACGGAATCAAGAAAATCACCTCCGGCGAAGTCAGCGTGCGCCCCCGCTGACCGCCCAGCCCACACCCACACCCGATGCTGCGTCTGCTTGTATTGCTGCTGATCCTCGCCAACGGCCTGTACTTCGCGTGGTCGCACGGCCATTTGGCGTTTGCCGGGTTGCAGCCCGCGCAAGTGGGCGAGCCCCAGCGGCTGGAGCAGCAGATCAAGCCGCAAGCGCTGAGCCTCATCAAGCCCGAAGACCTGCGCAAGCTCGAAGCGCAGGTGAAAAAACCCGTGCTCGAATGCTGGCAAAGCCATGTGCTCACCGATGCGCAGGCCAAAGACGCACAGACCCGCCTGTCCAAGGCCGACAGCGGCTGGATCGCCGATAGCTGGGTGCTCGAAAAGGGCAGCGAAACGGCCTTGTGGATGGTTTACATGGGCCCCTTCCCCAACAAGGATGCGATTGAGAAAAAGCGCAGTGAACTCAAGCGCCTGAATGTCGGGCACGACCTTGCCAGCCCCAAAGGACTGGGCGAAGGCCTGTCGCTGGGCACTTCTCACGAAAAGCAGGCCATGGATGCCAAACTGGCCACCCTGTCCAAGCAAGGCGTGCGCACCGCCAAGGTGGTGCAGATTCGCGCAGCCGCCACCGGACAGGTGCTCAAGTTCCCCGCGCTGCCCGAAGAGCAGCGCAGCAAGCTGGATGCCCTCAAGGCCTGGCTGCCTGCCACCGACGACAAGCCGCTCAACAAGTGCAGCGGCTGACTCCCTGAACCAACCCGAAGGAGAACCCTCATGAGCCTCAAACTGTATTTCGGCCCCGGTGCCTGTTCATTCGTGCCCCATGTGCTGCTGCAAGCCAGCGGCGCGGCTTTCGAGCCGGTGATGGTCAAGCTGCACAAGGCAGAGCAAAAGAGCGAGGAATACCTCAAGATGAATCCGCGCGGCCAGGTGCCTGTGCTGACCGATGGCGACAACGTCATCACCCAGATCGTGGCCATTTGCACCTACATCGCCGACAAGTTCCCGGCGGCGGGCCTGCTGCCCACCGACCCGCTGGCCCGCGCCAAGGCCATGGAAGCGTTTGCGTGGATGAACAACACGGTTCACCCCACATTCACCCACTACTTCATGCCCGGCAAGTTCACCGCCAACGAGGCTGTTCACGCCGACCTGAAACAAGCCGCCGCCGAGCAATACCGTGGCCACCTGGCCGACATTGAAGCCATGGTCAAGGCCAAGAACGCCAAGGGCCACGCCTACATGCTGGGCGACAAAATCTCCCCGCTCGACCCCTATGTGCTCACCCTGCTGCGCTGGGGCACGATTGCCGGCATCAACCCTGCCGACTACCCCGAAACCTGGGCCTTTGTGCAAAAACTCGCCGCCGAGCCCGCCGTGGCCACGGTGATTGAACGCGAGCGCCTGCAGCTGAGCTTCTACAAGGGCTGAGCCCCGCGCGGGCGGTTGCCCTGATGGGTATCGCTGGTATCTGCGACACAGGCCTGTGACAAGCCCGGCACAGGCCCGCCACGGCTGCGGCAACGAACCGCGACCCCGCCGGTAAAATCGCCCCCATCCATCTCTCAACGCCCGCCGGATCGCTCGCGGGCAATACGCTTTCACGGAGTTCCCAACATGGCCCTCGTTTCCATGCGCCAGCTTCTCGACCATGCCGCCGAAAACGGCTATGGCATTCCCGCCTTCAACGTCAACAACCTTGAGCAGGTGCAAGCCGTGATGGCCGCTGCCGACGAAGTGGGCGCTCCCGTCATCCTGCAAGCCAGCGCAGGCGCACGCAAATACGCCGGCGAGCCCTTCATCAAGCACCTGATCCAGGCCGCTTGCGAGGCGTTCCCCCACATTCCGCTGGTGATGCACCAGGACCACGGCACCAGCCCCAAGGTCTGCGCTGGCGCGATCGACCTTGGCTTCGGCTCGGTAATGATGGACGGCTCCCTCATGGAAGACGGCAAGACCCCCGCCAGCTTCGACTACAACGTGGACGTGACCCGCAAGGTTGTGGACATGGCGCACAAAGTGGGCGTGACGGTGGAAGGCGAACTCGGCTGCCTGGGCAACCTCGAAACCGGTGAAGCCGGTGAAGAAGACGGCATCGGCGCTGAAGGCAAACTCGACCACAGCCAGATGCTGACCGACCCCGAAGAAGCAGCGCAGTTCGTGAAAGCCACGCAGCTTGACGCGCTGGCCATTGCCATCGGCACCAGCCACGGCGCGTACAAATTCAGCCGCCCGCCCACAGGTGACATCCTCGCCATCAGCCGAGTCAAAGAAATCCACGCCCGCATCCCCAACACCCACCTCGTGATGCACGGCTCGTCTTCCGTGCCGCAGAAGTTGCTGGCGCTGATCAACCAGTACGGCGGCAAGATGAAAGAAACCTACGGCGTGCCCGTGGCCGAAATTCAAGAAGCCATCAAGTACGGCGTGCGCAAAATCAACATCGACACCGACATCCGCCTGGCCATGACCGGCGCGGTGCGCAAGTTCCTCGCCGAGAACCCCGACAAGTTTGACGCCCGCGAGTGGCTCAAGCCCGCCCGCGAAGCCGCCAAGCAGGTTTGCAAACAGCGCTACTTGGAGTTCGGTTGCGAAGGTCAGGGTGCGAAAATCAAGCCCATCGGCCTGTCTGAAATTGCCCAGCAATACGCCCACGGCTCTCTGGCACAGGTTGTACACTGACAAGGCGGCCCGGGGGCCGTCTTGTTGCACCGGGAGTCCTTCATGAAAACCAGCCACCAGCACATACTGCCTCTCGCTTTGCTTTTGCTGGCCACTGGCTTGGCTGGCTGCGTCACCCCCGCAACACAACCCCCTCCTGCCCGTTTGGTGCAGACAGATCTGGTTCCGCTGTCCCGCATCCAGATTGCCGACGAGTTTTCCATTGTCGAGCTCAGCACCGACAACTTGCCCGCCCAAGCCCGCCAATGTGTCAGCACACTGGTGGAGTCCAGCAAATCTGTCCAGGACTTGGTGCAAGGCTTCCCCAAGGACAGATCCACAGTCATTCTGGGCCACACCGCTTCGGCCAGTCGTTTCATGGTGATGGGTCGCCAGGGAATCTGCCTGCGCTACAGCGAAACACGCTACCCCATTTTGCCCGTTGAAGCCTTCCAGGGCACCGTCAACCCCGTGTTGCGCGGCGACAGCACGGCTGTGGTGAACGGGTGGTTCAGGCAGATCGCCGATACCTTGGCCCGCAATGGATCCGTCAAGGTGGCCTATGCCTTCAAGAACGGAAACGCCTTCATTGCCACTTATTCAGTGCAAGACCCTGTCGCACCCACCTTGCATTACAGCTCCCGCTTCAAGCGGGCGGGTGAGTGGGAGAGCGAACGGGTCGACCTGAAGTTTTCCGACGCAACCATGAGCTCGGTGGTGGAATACAAGGTCAACGGCAAAACCGAAAAGCCAAACCTCCTCAGCCATCGACGCAAACCCGGCACCATCGCGCCGGCTGGCCGATCTGGCATTTCGATCTGAAGTGGCGCTGGCCTTTTCACCGTGCACGGCCAGAGCTGGCCTGAACTCGACCTGCGATAATCCGCGCCACTGATCATGGCCAACAACGCACTCCATACCTCCAACCTGACCTCCCTGCCCCTGCTTGCCCGTGGCAAGGTGCGTGACAACTACGCCGTCGGCAGCGACCGCATCCTGATGGTGGCCTCAGACCGCATCAGCGCGTTTGACGTCATCATGGGCGAGCCCATTCCCGGCAAAGGTGCGCTGCTCACGCAAATGGCGCTGTTCTGGTTTGATCTGCTCAAAGATGTGGTGCCCAACCACCTCACCGGCGACGCGCCCGAGAGCGTGGTCACCGAGGCTGAAAAGCCTTATGTGGCGGGTCGCTCCATGTTGGTCAAGCGCCTGAAGCCCCTGCCCGTGGAGGCCGTGGTGCGCGGCTATTTGGCGGGTTCGGGCTGGGCTGAGTACCAGCACAACCAGCAAGTGTGCGGCGTAGCACTGCCCGCTGGCTTGAAGAACGCGAGCAAGCTGCCCGCGCCCATCTTCACCCCCGCCACCAAAGCCGATGTGGGCGACCACGACGAAAACATTTCTTTTGACCGCATGGTCGAAATCATCGGCAAGGACTTGGCCGAAAAAGTGCGCGCCACCGCGATTGCGCTCTATCAAAAAGCAGCCGATTACGCGCTGACCAAAGGCATCATCATTGCCGACACCAAGTTTGAGTTTGGCTTGGACGAGCAAGGCGTGCTGCATGTCATGGACGAAGTGCTCACGCCCGACAGCTCGCGCTTTTGGCCGGTCGAAGGCTACCAAGCCGCGTTTGACGCGGGCAAAAACCCGCCCAGCTACGACAAACAGTTTTTGCGCGACTGGCTGGAGCAGGCCCTTGTTGACGGCAAGCCTTGGGGCAAAACCGCGCCATCGCCTGCCCTGCCGCAAAACGTGATAGCCAACACCTCCGCCAAATACCGCGAAGCCCTCACCCGTTTGACTGGCCAGGCCTGAGCAGGTCAAGGCACAGCCATGGCCATCAAATCCACCATCTTCAAGGCGAACATCCAGATCGCCGACATCGACCACGGCTACTACGCCGATCATGCGCTCACCTTGGCTCGCCACCCCAGCGAAACCGACGAGCGCATGATGATTCGCTTGGTCGCGCTCGCCTTGCACGCGCACAAAATCGACTCGGTCTGCAACGGCGACGCCACGCTCGCTTTTGGCGCAGGCTTGTCCGACCCCGATGAGCCCGACGTGTGGATGCGCGACTTCACAGGCGCTTGCCAGCTCTGGATCGAAGTCGGCCAACCCGAAGACAAGCCCATCATCAAGGCTTGCGGCAAATCGACTGAAGTGGCGGTGTACGCCTTTCACCACGCGGCTGAAGTGTGGTGGAAAGGCATTCAAACCAAGCTCACGCGCCCGCAAAACCTGTCGGTCTGGCGCATACCGTCAGCCACCTCGCAAGAGCTGGCCAAGATGGCCGAGCGCAGCATGAACCTGCAAGCCACCATCCAAGAAGGCCAGCTCATGCTCAGCAACAGCACTCACAACCTGACGATTGAACCTGAGCGCTGGCTGTAGCCTTGGCCCGCCCGTTCCCCCTGAGCTTGTCGAAGGGTCGAGGGGGCTGAGCAAAAGACCGGCAACCTCAATGGCTCAATTGAGCATCATCGACAGCTTGCGGCGATACTGGCTGATCATTTCAGCCAACGGGTCTTGCGCGGCTGCGCTCTTGCCCGTGATCTCGATGCCGCTGGCGGTCTTGCCGCTGTCCAGCGCGTCGGCCTTGGGTTTGGGGGGCGTGAGCAGCTCAAGGATGGCCACGTAAATCTTGCGGGGCAGCTCGTCGCTCCACTTCTTGTCGCGCATGATGATTTCGAGCAGCTCTTCCATGGCGGGCACGAACTCGCCCATGGCCATGAGGCAGCGGGCTCGCGAGAGGCGGGCATCGAAGTCGCGCTTGTTGGCGGCGATGCGGCCATCGGCCATCTGCATGAGCGAGTCGAGGTTGCTGGCGATGTCGCCGTTGTGGGCCGAGACGAACAGCAGCGAATCCAGCCAGTGGCGCAGCGCATCAAAGCGCAGTTGCAGCGGAATCTGTGCCAGCGCCGGGGCCAATGCCACCTGTGCGTCTTCAAAGCGGCCTACGCCAATGAGCAGCTTCACGTAGTCGTAGCGGGCTTCGTCGTTGGCGGGGTTCACGGCCAGCGCTTCTTGCAGCTTGGCCAGCGCCGCCTCTTCGTCGCCCGCTTCGGCCAGCGCCTCGGCTTCTTCCATGTCCTGCTCGGCCAGCATCTCGCCCTCGCTAGGCACATGCTTGTCGAGGAACTGGCGAATCTCGGCCTCGGGAATCGCGCCCACAAAGCCGTCCACGGGGCGGCCTCCGGCGAACATCACGCAAAACGGAATGCTGCGCACGCCAAACATCTGCGAGAGTTGCTGCGCCAACTGCGGCACTTTGTCTGCGTCGAGCTTGGCCAGCACAAAGCGGCCTGCGTAGTCGGCTTCGAGTTTTTCGAGCACGGGGCCGAGCTGCTTGCAAGGGCCGCACCACTCGGCCCAGATGTCGAGCAGCACGGGCTGCTGCGCTGAGGCGGCGATGAGTTCGGTCTGGAAGTTGTCGAGGGTGATGTCGATCATGGTCGTTTCTGGGGCGTGGGGGCACAGGGCGTGCCCATGCGAAAATCCGGGTTTTAGGAGCCTTTGATGACAGCGCAAGCCGGCACCATACAGGTCGGAGTGGTGATGGGGTCGTCCAGTGACTGGGACACCATGCAGCACGCCGTGCAGATTTTGCAACAGTTTGGCATCACCCACGAGGCGCGGGTGGTCTCGGCGCACCGCATGCCCGACGACATGTTTGCCTACGCCGAGGCCGCCGCTGGCCGGGGCCTGCAAGCCATCATCGCGGGAGCGGGCGGCGCGGCCCACCTGCCGGGCATGTTGGCTGCGAAAACGGTCGTGCCTGTTTTGGGCGTGCCGGTTCAATCGAAGGCGCTGTCTGGGGTGGATTCGCTGCACTCCATCGTGCAAATGCCCAAAGGCATTCCAGTGGCCACATTCGCCATTGGCGCAGCAGGCGCGGCAAACGCTGCGCTGTTTGCTGTGGCCATGCTCGCCAATGTGAACCCCGCCTTGTGCGCAAAGCTCGAAGCCTTCCGCGCCGAGCAAACCGATGCCGCCCGCAACATGGCCCTGCCGCCCGTGGCCTGAGCCCGCAGGCGCACACCTTCTTCCCACTGGCGCACCCTTTTTTCAGCCCCCGTCACCCATGTCTGACTCCAACTCTTCGGTCAAACCCCTTCCCCCCGGCAGCATGCTGGGCGTAATGGGCGGTGGCCAGCTCGGGCGCATGTTTGCCCACGCCGCCCAGAGCATGGGCTACAGCACCTGCGTGCTCGATCCCGATGCCACCAGCCCCGCCGGGCTGGTGAGTCACAAGCACATCAAAACCAGCTACACCGACGCGCAAGGGCTGGCCGAGATGGCCGCAAGTTGCGCTGCGGTGACCACCGAATTTGAAAACGTGCCTGCCCAAGCGCTGGATGTGCTCGCCCGCTCGGTACCTGTGGCTCCCGGCGCACGCGCGGTATCGGTGGCGCAAGACCGCATGGCCGAAAAGCGCTTTTTTGCCGAGTGCGCCCGCCAGTCTGGCGTTGGCCCCGCTCCCTACGCCTGCATCGAATCGGCCGCTGATCTCGCCGCTGTGACCGACGACCTGTTGCCCGGCATTTTGAAAACCGCCCGCATGGGCTACGACGGCAAAGGCCAAGCCCGCGTTCGCACCCGCGAAGAGCTGGCCAAGGCGTGGGAGCAGCTCAAGCAAGTGCCTTGTGTGCTCGAAAAAATGTTGCCGCTGCAATCAGAGTGCAGCCTCATCATCGCTCGCAATGCACAAGGCCAAGTGGTCAGCCTGCCCGTGCAAGTGAACATTCACCGCGATGGCATTTTGGCGGTGACCGAGGTGTTTGATGGCGCTGCCCCGGCAGCGTTGGTGCCCAAAGCACGCGAAGCGGCCAAGACCATCGCCGAAGGGCTGGGCTATGTGGGTGTGTTGTGCATTGAGTTTTTCATCGTGCAAGGCGCCAATGGCTCAGAGCTGGTGGTCAACGAAATTGCGCCGCGCCCGCACAACAGCGGCCACTACAGCATCGACGCATGCGACGTGAGCCAGTTTGAGCTGCAAGTTCGCGCCATGGCCAATCTGCCGCTGGTCACTCCTCGCTTGCATTCAGCATCGGTCATGCTCAATCTGTTGGGCGACTTGTGGTTTGCACAAGGCGATGCTGCGATTGAGCCCGCGTGGGACCAAATTCTCGCCTTGCCCGGAGCGCACCTGCACCTGTACGGCAAAACCGAAGCCCGCCGCGCTCGCAAGATGGGCCACCTCACCATCACCGCCACCAACATCGACGAAGCTCGCCGCGTGGCACTGCAAGCCGCTCAGATTCTTGGCATCGCGCCTTGGCTCTGAAGCCCGCGTTCGCTCGCAACGTTCATGCTTGACGGTCACAACCCACAGCACATTCACCAAGCCGCGCAAGCGCTGGCTCGGGGTGAGTTGCTGGGTCTGCCCACCGAAACGGTTTACGGCCTTGCCGCCGACGCCGACAACGCGCAAGCCGTGGCAAAAATCTTCAGCACCAAAGGCCGCCCCAGCGATCACCCACTGATCGTGCATGTGGCCGAGGCTGCCGATGCCGCGCATTTCGCAAGTGACATCCCCGCTTTTGCCAAAAGCCTGATGGCCGCCTTCTGGCCCGGCCCGCTCACGCTGATCTTGCCCCGCCGTGATGGTGTTGCCGCCGCTGCTGCTGGCGGTCACGCAACGGTTGGCGTGCGCTGCCCGGCCCACCCTGCGGCCCACGCCGTATTGCGCGAATGCCAGCGCTTGGGCGTGCATGGCTTGGCCGCGCCCAGCGCCAACCGCTTTGGCCGTGTCAGCCCCACCACGGCAGAGCATGTGGCAAGCGAGTTTGCCGATCTGTTGGTGCTCGACGGCGGGCCTTGCGCCGTGGGCATTGAGTCCACCATCGTGGACTGCACGCGTGGCGAGCCCGTCATCCTGCGACCGGGCATGATTTCGCGTGAGCAAATTCAACGCGTGTGTGCGCTGCGCGATGCCGCGCAGATGCCGCAAGCCGCGCCCAAGGCCTCGGGCACGCTCGAAGCGCACTACGCACCGCACGCCAAAGTGCGGCTCATGGATGCTGCGGCCATCCAGACGGCGCTCGACATTCTGGGCAAACCCGGCCCCGGCGAGAAGTTTCCCGCGCTGGGCGTGTACAGCCGCAGCATCATGCGCTTGCCCCACCCCGGCGTGGTCTGGCGGGCCATGCCCCAAGAAGCCGCCAGCGCTGCAAGCGAGCTTTTTGCCCGCTTGCGCGAGTTCGACGAAGAACAGGTGCAACTCCTGTGGGTGGAAACGCCCCCCGTCGATACCGAGTGGGAAGGCGTGAACGACCGGCTGCACCGCGCCGCCGCCTCTGCCTGAGCAAGAAGCAAGCAGGGGGTTCTAGGGGCACTCTGCAAAACTCCATTCGCCCTGAGCTTGTCGAAGGGCCAGGGTTTAGCTACCTTCTCTGGGACCTGGGCCGCCTTGCAGCCGCACATAATGAAGCCATGCTTGCAAGACCCGCAACCCCAACCCGACTTTGGCCCGCTCTGGCTTGCGCTGTGCTGATGCTCGCGCTAGGGCAAAGCGCCCACGCTGCTGACCCGCAACGCAAGCTCCCGGCGGAAACCCTCAAGGCTTTGCGACACGCGGGCGTGCCTGTGCGCAGCATGAGCGTGGCGGTGCTCGATGCAGGCAGTGGCGAACCCCTCATGCTGCACCGCGCCGATCAGGCAGTGAACCCCGCCTCGGTGATGAAACTCGTCACCACCTACGCCGCGCTCGACAAGCTCGGCCCCGCATTCACCTGGCAAACCCAATGGCGTGCCTACGGGTCATTGCAGGATGGCGTGCTGGCTGGCACGGTGGTGGTTCGCGGCGGCGGCGACCCCAAGCTGGTGGTCGAGCGGCTGGTGCCCATGCTGCAAGCCATGAAGTCGCGCGGCATTGCCCGCATCAACGGCGACATCGTCCTCGACCGCCGCCTGTTCGCCCTCGGCAGCAGCGACCCTGCCGAGTTCGACGGCGAGCCGCTGCGCCCCTACAACGCCACGCCCGACGCGCTGCTCGTCAATTTCAAGTCGCTGGTGATGACCTTCACGCCCGACCGCGCATCGGGCACGGCCCGCGTGACTGTGGAGCCGCCCCTCGACGGGGTGGAGATGCAATGGCAAGTGCCCTTGGCTGAGGGCGAATGCGGCGACTGGCGCGGCCAGTTGCGGGCCAATCTGGCCGATGCCCAGCGCCTGCAATTCGCGGGCAAGTACCCCGGCAATTGCGGCGAACGCATCTGGCCCACCGCCTATGCCGAACCCGCCCGCCACGCCGAGCGGGCCATCGCCGGTTTGTGGAAACAGATGGGTGGCCAGCTCGACGGCAAGGTTCGCGAATGGCAAGAAAGCGATCGCGTGCTGGAGCGGCAAAGCCCCCTGTGGGAAGCCCGCTTCGATTCACTCCCGCTGCAAGACGTGGTGCGTGACATCAACAAGTTTTCCAACAACGTCATGGCACGCCAACTCCTGCTCACGCTGGGCGTCCAGCTCCAGCCCGATCAGGCGGCCAAGGACACGCTCGCAGCCGGGCAGGCGGCAATTCACCAATGGTGGAAGACACGCTGGCCCCGCCTG
>JBJOKU010000021.1:0-10432 GCA_046045925.1 Pseudomonadota bacterium | reverse complement strand
ATGATTGCGCAGGCTAGTTATTCCGCGCAAAAACCAAGGAGCGAAAGATGAGAGGAAAAATTTTGAGGGACACCAACGCGGGCGAGGGCATCGTCTTTGTTGCTGGTGAGCAAAAGCGCTTTACCCTGGAACAACACTGGAAGGCCAGTACCCCTCCCAAGGTCGGGGGAGTTGTCGAAGTCGAGCTGGGCGCAACCGGGGAAGTTGCATCCGTGATCCCGGTTGACGAATCGGAATTGGCCAAAGAGCAGGCGCAAAAGGCATTGTCTGCATTGGGTGGTCTCAGCAAGACGGGGGCAAATCAGTTACTGGCTCGGGTCAGCCCAGTTACTTTGGGAGCAATTGCACTGCTGGCGACTGCCTGGTTATTCCTGAGTACATACACGGTCATCGTGGGCCGGGGGATGACGGAGACGGCCACGTTCTACGAAATCCTGAAACTGCTGAACAACAAGGGGGAAATTGGTGGTGTGTGGTCCGTGAGGAGCTCGGGCGCTGGGATGTATGGGCTGCTGTTCTGGATCGTCCTTGCGCTTCCGCTGGGTGTGCACTTTGTGAAGGTCAAATTTGCGGCGGTAGGGTATTTTGCGCCCCTGATCTTGATGCTGGTTGCGACCACTGGCATGTATTCAGGCATCAAGGCATCGGTGGCTGAGGCAGCCAGGGTGGGTGGAATGGTGAACGGACTCTTCGGAGGGCGGAACGCCGGCGCAGCGGCGGCAGAACAAATGAGCCGAGAAATGACCAGCCAGATCTTGAGCGCAATCAATCTGGATGCTGGGTTCTACCTGGCCACGGTTGCAGTCGCATATCTCACATTTGTCGGCATCAAAAAGCTTCTGGTAGAGCTGGCCGTTTCCAAATCTCATTGAAAGGCAGGAACATGAAAAAAGTATTGAGTTGCGTTGCACTTGCGGTGGCCATTGTGCTGGCTGGGTGCTCAAAAAATGAAGATTCGCAGGCCAAACAACCTCCGAGCTTGGAGCAGGCACGATCCCCGCAGCAAGCCATGGAAGCGGCGAACCAGAAGCGTAACGCGTCTGCCCCCAAGGGAGACAAGGCAACCCCCTTGGAGAGCTACCAGGACCTTAAATCGGGTCGACAACTGGCAATTGCGTACTACGCCCTCGAGGGGAATGCAGACTACGAGAAGCTGGCCAAAGTGTTATCCGACGAGTATCGGTTTTCAAACGATGAGTTCAAGAAGCGGGACATAGTCAACAACCTCAAACCTGGCATTGATCGTGAGATGGCCAAGGCCAAAGAGGCAAGGTACTACAGAGTCGAGATGGGCGGAGAGTACAGCCTGGGGAGTTACGATTTCACGACCAAATCGTTCCCATTCAATGTCCTCCAATCGGCCGAAGCGGTCGTCTACTTCCGCGATACGGCCGGGTTTGATCTTGGCTTCATGAACTGGTCAAAATTCCAAGGATTGAAGGTTGAAGATGAGAGCGCGGCACGCATGATCGAGAGCTTGCGTACCAAGTACGGCACCCTCCGGATCGTCGGCTATGTCTTTGCGGCCGAGACCGAGCTCGGAAGGTCCAGAATCATGGGCGAAATCATGCGAATGCAGGTCCAGGACAAGACTGGCAAAGTGCTTGCAGAGATTCAGTGATATGAGAAAGTGAAAAGCCCCTCAAGAGGGGCTTTTCTGTTGCAGCTCCTGCGGGTTTCCCCGGCAGGTGAGTAATTCCAAAAGAGATCAAGATCAATGACAAGCGTCACGGAGCAAGTCCACTACCTAGGCTTCTAGCTCCCACTCGAAGAGCGGGTGAGGAATTCAATCGAGTTTTTGCTCGACTGATATCAGTCTACGCGAGTGATCGCGCAAATTCAAGATAGTTGCGAAATTTTTTCAACGTCTTGAGTGTGCGGTTACGTTGAGTTTGACATGTTCAATCTCAAGATTCAGGTTGAACGTTGGCACATGCTTTGATGTCAACATAAGGACGATGGCGAGTGCGGTAGCGAGGATTCCGATGATGGGTTTCGGCATCTTGATTGGTCTTGAGTTGAGTGTGATACATCGAGCGTAAGCCAATCTCCAGAGACCTTTACTTGAATATCGTACCGAAACAGGCACGATATGAACCATAAATTGAATGTCCGAATGAATTTCTACATCAGATCACCAAATCTCCGCATGTACCCATATGGGTACATGCATTGATGCTGCCTCTCCTACAGGGTGACTCAGATCACCATTCATCTACTTATGGTGACTTGGCAGGGCAGACCGGCCACCAATAGCTACCGTTGTGGTTGCGCGTGTGGCCTTGTGTCACGTCATGGTGACTTGAGTAGCCATGCGTTTTGAGAAATGGCATGAAACAAAAATATCGGATTCCATGGAAACCGATATTTTTATTTCCTGTCGAACGCTCCGACAGGAATCAGCGGGGGTGGCACGCAGTGCCAGGAGGGGCCGCGGCCCCTGATGACCGGCCCGAAGGGCCTCTCTCCGACAGGTGATGGGGTGAGGTGTTGTTGTGCGCGGCAAATACTGTGTGCTGCCAAGGGCGAGGGGCGTGTCCTGATAAACAGGGGCCCTTCGTTTCCCAGTCTCGAAAGTTGGGCAAAAAAGCCCTTTGTATAGGGGGAGGAGTGAGAAGGGGCCTGGCCGGAGCGAAGATTGAAGAAATGGTGAGGGTTTTGAGCCTGCGGTAGTTGGCGGCGATACCTAGCTCAACTTCGCTAGCTTTGCCGCCAAGTCTTCAGCTCGTGGGTGATAGTACCTAGCTAGCATCTTGCTTCCCTTGTGTCCAGTTACCTTCATGAGTTCATGCATTTGCAGCTTGTCGGCCAGACGTGTCGTTGCTTCGTGCCGAAGATCATGGAAATGCAGGTCAAGCAAGGTTTTATCCTCGGCCTCCATCTTCTGTAGGAGTGATGTGGCGAGGATCGAGGGCGGTCGCTTTTTGAAGACTATGGCACGCAGATCATCCGCACGCTGGGCTTCGTTGACACCTGCTTTAGCCAGTTCGGCTTCGAGTTGTGTGTTGATATATGACTTCCGAGCTCGGGACAGTGCACGATCCCAGGAAAGGCGCAAGGCGTTTTGAGAAAGAGGCAAAACCTTGCCCTTGACATCACGAGGTAGCGAACGCAAAAGATCCGTAGCGCGCGTGGTGAGCGGCACATCACGGTAGGCATCTCCACCCTTGGTGATGCCACCGTCTTTGCCTCGAAGTCTGGCCGTTCGGCGTTGCAGATCTACGTCCGACCACATTAATGAAATCAACTCGGACTGCCTGGCGGCTGTTTCAATGGCCAGTACGGCAGCTGCATGTGGCCAGGGGGAAGAGCAGCCTTGCAATGCTTGAAGCAGCAACTCTTCTTCATGACTTTCTAGACGGCGACTTCGCTCGTTGGCAAGCTTGGGCTTGCGCACGGTGGATGTGGGGATGCCTTGGGGCAGGGCCATGCCCCAGTCCATTGATGCTGCCTTGAATACCCGTGAAATCATGCCTAACTCGTGCACGACCGTTTGCGGACTCACATGCGTGAGACGGTCATCTCGATAACTGGCCAGCATGCTCGACGAGATCGCGGCCATTGAGAATTGACCGAATTTTTCAGTGAGACGATTTAACAAGTGACCGTCTTGGATCTTGCTGCGTTTGCCGGGAAGAACCTCGGCCGCATACCGCCTTGCGCAAACAGCGAAGGTGGTTTTCTCGGCATCGTCGCGCTGGATGAACGCTCCAATGTCCATCTCGCGCTCGACTGCTCTGGCCCACTGTATTGCGTCTGATTTGCGCGTGAAGGTTTTGCTTTGCGAGGGCCAACCCTCGCGCCTGATTTTGGCTTGCCAAGATCCGTTGCTTCGTTGTGAAAAAACTGCCATTGAAAAATCTCACTGTCCCCGTACTGTCCCCATGTCGGGTGTGAATGATATCAATAATGGCTGAAACCCGCATGAAATAAGGATTTCATAAGTTCACAATTTATGCCTTCTAAGCTGTGGGTCGGGGGTTCGATTCCCTCCGGGCAGGCCAGCCCCTGCGGACCTTTCCGCTTTTCGAGATTCAACGGTAGCGCGGCTTGCGCTTGTCCAAAAAGGCGCGAATGCCTTCTTCGCCGTTGGGGTGATGCAGATTGCGTACGAAGTGGTCGCGCTCTTGTTGCAATTGCTGGTGCAAGCTTTGTGTTGCAGCCGATTCCACCAAATCCTTGATGCTGGCCAGCGAAGTCGGCGCACGCTGATTGAGCTTTTCGCACAGAGCCAGCGCATCGGCCAAGGCATGTTCGGGCTGAGAAAGCTGAGTTACCACGCCCAGTTCGTGCAGACGGGTCGAAGCGATGCGCTCGCCCAGCAGCATGATTTGCGCGGCGGTGTGTCGGGGCAGGGCGCGGGACAGATGCCACGACGAGCCACCATCGGGTGACAGCGCCACCGAGCTGTAGGCCATGACGAATTGCGCGTTGTTGGCAGCCACGATGAGGTCGCAGGCCAATGCCAGCGAAAAACCAGCCCCGGCAGCCGGGCCTTCTACCGCCGCCACAACGGGTTTGGGGAAGGTGCGGATGGCCTCGATCCAGTTGTTCAGGCTTTCAATGCTCTGGGCCTGCACTTCGGGTGCTTGCTGGCGGTTGGAAAGCAGGCGGTTGAGGTTGCCTCCTGCGCAGAACATGTTGCCCTCGCCAGTGATGACTACGCTGCGGATTTCGGCATTGGTCTCGGCCACGCTCAAAGCCTCCACCCCTGCGGCATACATTTCGGGGCCGAGGGCGTTGCGCATCTCCGGGTTGGAGATGGTGAGCACCAGGGTGAGGCCGCCCTCGGAGGCGACGGTGTGGCTCTTGAGTTGGGCGGCCATGTTTGCGTGCTCCGGCTCAGGCTTCGGTGTGTTTCAGGCTCAAGCCAATGGCCCCACGGCGGCGCAACCAGGGGCTGGGGCGGTAGCGGGTATCGCCATACACCGTTTGCATGTTGAACAGCACTTCCAGCAGGTTGGTGGGGCCCAGCGCATCGCCCATGGAGAGCGGGCCGTTGGGGTAGCCCAGGCCGAGCTTGACGGCGGTTTCCAGGTCTTGCGGGGTGCACACGCCTTGCTGGCAGATGTCCGAGGCGATGTTCACGATGGTGGCCACCACGCGCTGGGTGACAAAGCCGCCCGAGTCACGGATCACGCTCACGGGTTTGCCATCGCGGGCGAAGAGCGCGTGCGCGGCATCGCGCATGTCGGGCCGGGTGGCCGGGTTGGTGGCGATGACGCGGCGCTTGGTGAGTTTGTCATCGCACAGCATGTCGATGCCGATGGTGCGGCTGGGGTCGTAGCGCTCGACCACGGCGCAGGTGGTCACATCAAAGCCCAGCGGAGCGACGATGGTGAGGGCTTGCGCCGAAGGCGATTGCGCCGTTTCGATCTTGGCACCAAGGTCCTTGAGCAATTGCAGCAACTCGGCGCGACGCGTGGCACGGGGCGACACCCAGACAGGCGGCAGCTCAGCCACCTGGGGCACGGGCGGCTCGGCCGGAACTTGCTGCACGCCATCGACGTATTTGTAGAAACCTTCGCCGACCTTCTTGCCCACCACGCCACCCGCGAGGCGCTGCGCGGTGATGACGCTGGGGCGGTAACGCTGCTCGTCGTAGTACTGGCGGTAGATCGACTCCATCACCGGGTGCGACACATCGAGCGCGGTCAGGTCAAACAGCTCAAAGGGGCCGAGGCGGAAGCCCATCTGGTCACGCAGGATGCGGTCCACCGTGGCAAAGTCGGTCACGCTCTCGCCCACGATGCGCAGGGCTTCGGTGCCGTAGCCACGGCCTGCGTGGTTGACGATGAAGCCGGGTGTATCTTGCGCCTGCACGGGCGTGTGGCCCATGTCGCGGGCGAAATCGGCCAAACGGGTACAGACGGCGGCATCGGTCTTGATGCCGGCAATCACCTCGACCACTTTCATCAGTGGCACGGGGTTGAAGAAGTGGTAACCGGCAAAGCGCTGCGGGCGCTTGAGCTTGGCAGCAATGGCGGTGATGGACAGCGACGAGGTGTTGCTCACCAGCACGGCATCCTCGGCCACGGTGTCTTCAAGCTGGGCGAACAGGCCCTGCTTCACATCAAGCTTCTCGACGATGGCTTCCACCACCAATTGGCAGTCAGACAGGCCACTGATCTCGGAGCAACCCACGAGGCGGGCTGAATAGGCGGCCACCTGCTCGGTGCTGAGCTTGCCCTTGGCTGCCAGCTTGTCCCACTGGCCTGTGATGCTGGCCTTGGCCTTTTCTATCGCGTGCGGGTTGAGGTCGAAGAGTTTGACGGTGGAGCCCGCTTGGGCAGCGATCTGGGCAATGCCCTGGCCCATGGCCCCTGTGCCCACCAAGCCGATTGTTGTAAAAGCGGTCATATGCCTTGAGTGATGTGAATACGCAACTGATTATCCACATTTACATATGAGGTTCGTTTCCCGCGAATAGCCAGCAGGTTGTGGGCCGGGGTTGTGACAAAATTGAACGGATATGCAAAAACGTGGGTGTACTGTCGCTTTCGGAATGAAGTTGTTGGCCTTGATCTGGTCCGCTTCGGTTTGCCTGTCTGCGCATGCGCTCGAAATTGCATCTGCCAAGGGAGCCGCAGTTCTGGGCCGGACTTTGGATCTGCGAGTCAATATCAAGCTGGATGCGCCTGATGAAGATCCCTGCATCGACAGCCAAGTCTTTTTTGCAGAGACACGTGCTGCGGCGATTTCCCAATGGACTCCCGCGTCCGGCGCCGCCGCTGGCGTGCTTCGCGTGACGACCACCAAAGTGGTGGATGAGCCGATCATCACCCTCTACGTCAATGCGGGCTGTAGTCAGCGCTTCGCCCGCAAGTTTGTGTTCTTCGCTGAGGTCGACTCACAAGCCCCGTCTGGGGCTGCCATCGGGCAGGTACCCAACACGGTTGCGGTGCCTGTCAAACCTGCTGCCGCGCCCGCTGCTGTGGATGTCGCTCCAGTTCAAGCTGGTGGCGCTGACAAACTCGCGAAGTCCAATGCCACCTTGCGCAGCGCCAGACAAACTGCGAGCAAGGTTATTGCGGTTGCAAGTGAAGGGCGAACGGATCAGGGGCTTCGTAGTGCCATCGCTTTGGATACTGGCGGCAGTGAGGGTGCCACCCGCAAGAAGTCCAAGCAGGACAAAGAGGCCGCGAAGACAACCAAGTCACGGCTTCGACTGGAGCCGATAGAGTTGCAAGCGCCTCCTGGCCTGAAGTCCAGTTCTGAGCTTTCCCTTCCTGGCGTTGAAGCGAATGCGGCGACCAGGGCATCAGCGGCCGCTCTCTGGAGGGCCATCAACTCTTCTCCTGAAGATTGGTTGCGTGAAAACGAGCGCATGCGTTCGCTTGAAGGGCAACTGGGCGGGATGCAGTCCAAGCTGCTGGCCCAGCAAGAAGTGATCGCCAAGATGCAAGGCGAGATGGACAAACAGCGTGATTATTCCTACTGGTTGTTCGGATTTCTGGCCTTGGTACTGGCCGGCGGGGCTTATGTCTGGGTGCGCAGCCGCAGCGCAAGCGGTACGCCACAACCTTGGTGGAAAGTGAAAGAGTTCGTATCGTCTGGGAGGAAGTCCCGCAACGAAAAGCCTGATGAGGATGACCACGAGGACGAAGAGACTGAAACCCCAGCACCAGTTGCCCCCAAACGCAATCAGTCGCCAGATGCATTTTTCAGTCAAGAACCTGCGCAACTTCACCTGAATAGCAAACCAAAAGTGCAGCCTGCGCAAGTTGCGGGATTGCAGTCCGCTGATCCAGAGGCGCAAACCAATCAACCTATCCAGTCAGAGCGGACAGTTCCCGGTAGAGCGAGCGAAAAAAAGAAACCTAAACATCCGGAGGTTGAGCTGGATGGGCTGCTGCACCCCCAAGCAGGCGAAGCCACAAAGCATCAGCAAGACTCGGTTAGCGAACGCTTGGTTGTTGAATCAACCTCTTCGTTTCCCCCGGAGTTGGATTCGGTGCCGCCCCCGCCACCCGAGGTCAAGCGAAAGCCCAAGTCGGAGCATGCCGTCAATAACGCTTTTGAGAGTTTTTTCGGGGTTGAACTGACCGGCAAGAACTACGACGTGCAAGAACTATTTGATGTTCAGGAGCAGTCGGAGTTCTTTATCACTGTGGGGCAGCATGATCAGGCGATCGAGATCCTGCTCAACCACATCGACACAAACCCCGAAGGCAGTCCGCTGGCGTACCTCGACTTGTTCGCGCTGTACCACAAACTCAACAAGCGTCCCGAGTACGAAACTTTGTCAGCGCGTTTTACCGTTCACTTCAACGCCAGAATTCCCACTTTTGAAGAGTACGGCAAGGAGCAAAGCCGCAACCTCGAAAACTACACGGCTGCCATGACGCGAATCCAATTGCTGTGGCCTTCTGAAAAGACGCTCAACGTGATTGCGGAATCGATTTTCCGCAAACCAGAAACGCCCGAAAGTGCTTTTTCACTTGAGGCGTACCAGGAGTTGCTGCTGCTGTATGGCATCCTCAAAGAAATACACGAGAACGAAAACCCCGCCCCGGATTTTGTGGCTTCGGGTTTCCAGGACAGTGGTTTTGGAAGCGGCTTTCAATCAACCCGCATGGAGGCGCTGCCTACCATAGACTTGGCACCCTCCAAGGAAAGTGTTCAAGCAGGCGCATCGTCATTTGATCCGAAAGATGCCGGTCCATCGGAATCATTGCTGGAGTTTGACGTGTATACGCCACCCAAATCAAGCCGTTTGGGGTTGGATATTGACTTGGCCGAGCCGGACTCCATTGGCGAACAAAAAGCACTGCCGATCAAGAAGACCAGAGCCAGAAACTCACGCAGCTAGTCGGTCAAGCTCGGCGCAGACATCTGCCATGCGCCCTGACATGACCATGCGTCCGGCGCTGTGCGAGGCCATGCCCGGCTCATTGACGCGAACGACGCGCACGGTTCGGACAGGGCCGTTGAAATGGCGCTTGGGTTTTTCTGCCTGGGTAGCAGGCACGACGCTCCGCACGGGCAGTGTGTGAACATTGGCCGCCTTGACAGCCATGGGTTGCGCGGCGAATCCAAGTTTGCGAACAATGAACAAAATGAGTTGAGTCATGCTCATGGTGATCTCCTGAAAAAACATTCAGGCGAGATTGCATCTTTGAATCGACTATCCGGGGCCTCCAGCCTGGAAGCGCCCGCCACCCGGACAGTCGGGAAACGGTTCAGGCCAACATGGTGTTGCGGATCAGGCCCACGGCCAGACCTTCTATGGCGAAAGTCTGGTCGGGCATGACGTTGATGACATTGAAGTCAGGGTTGGCCGGGTGCAGCTCGATGTGGTCGCGGGCGCGCTGGTAGCGTTTGACCGTGACTTCGTCGTCGATGCGTGCCACCACGATCTGGCCGTTGCGGGCATCGCGGGTGGATTGCACGGCGAGCAAATCGCCGTCGAGGATGCCCACGTCGCGCATGGACATGCCACGCACCTTGAGCAGGTAGTCGGGCTTGCGCGAGAAGAGCGAGGCATCGGCGTAATAGGTTTGGTCGATGTGCTCTTGCGCCAGGATGGGTGAGCCTGCGGCCACACGGCCCACCAACGGCAGGGCCAGTTGCGCCAGACTTTGCAGGGGCAGGCTGAACTGCTTGATGCGCGATTCGTTGATCGAGCGCAGCGCGTCACCGCGCAGGCGGATGCCGCGCGAGGTGCCGCTGACCAGCTCGATCACCCCTTTGCGGGCCAGGGCCTGCAAATGCTCTTCAGCAGCATTTGCCGACTTGAAGCCCAGCTCGGCGGCGATTTCGGCCCGGGTGGGTGGGGCGCCAGTGCGGGCGACAGCGCTCTGGATCAGATCCAGAATCTGCTGTTGCCGTGCTGTCAATTTGGGTTGCTCACCCGCATAATCAAAAGAAGTCATTCCCAACTCCTGTTCTTTCATCCAGTGACTGTATTTTTAACCAGTTTTTCGCGCCATGCAAGCCTTGTTTGAAAAAATTGTTGTTTTGGGCACAGGCGGCACCATTGCCGGGGTGGGCGAGGGGGCAACGGCTGAGCGCTATGTGGCCGGGCAGATTGGCATCGACCGCATCCTGGCCAGCATGGATGCAGCCATCTCGCAGCGCTTTGCCGACCGGTTGGTGTGGGAGCAGGTTTTCCAGACCGACAGCAAGGACATGAGCTGGCCGCTGCTGCGCCAGTTGGGCCAGCGCTGTGAAACCCTGCTGGGCGACGACTCGGTTGCGGCCATCGTCATCACCCACGGCACCGACACCATGGAAGAATCGGCTTATCTGCTGTACCGCTGTCTGCCGTGGCATCGGCAAGGCAAACCGGTGGTGCTGACTGGGGCGATGCGGCCCGCCACGGCGCGTCAGCCTGACGGCCCGCAGAATCTGGCCATGGCCCTGTGCGTGGCCGATTCCGCCGCGAAAGAAGGACACAGCGGCGTGTGGCTCAGCTTTGCAGGCGACGTGC
>JBJOKU010000020.1:0-10551 GCA_046045925.1 Pseudomonadota bacterium | reverse complement strand
GCCATCGAGCAGGCCACGCCTCCCGTGTTGCGAGCCATCCAGCTCGATCGCCAGTCGCGCCGAGGCGCAATAGAAGTCCAGCACGAAGCGCTGCAGCGGGTGCTGCTTGCGGAACTTGAACCCGCCCTTCAAAACCCGAACCACTCACTTCGTATATCGCACATAGTCGCCCAGACGACTTGATTCGGAGATTCCGTCGTGTGGCACCAGCAGGTAATACCAAGGCTTGCTGCCGACCGACGCCGCGTGGTCAGACGCATGCTTGCACCAGCGCACCGCCGCTGCCGCCTTGGCCTGCACTTCCTGGGTGTCGATGTCAGTGCGCGCCTTGGTTTCGACCATGAAGATCTTGTTGTCGATCTCCGCCACAAAGTCGGGGATGTACTCCGGCTGTTCGGTGCCCAGCTTGTAGTAGATCTGGAACTGCCCCTTGGCAGGCTTGAACCACTTCAGCGCATCGCGTTCAAGAATGACGGCGAAGCGTCGCTCGGTATCCGAGTCGAACTTCTGCAGCGGGTACAGGCAGCGCGAAAATCCGCCGAACAGCATCTGCTTGATCTTGCCTAGTTCGGTCACCGTCTCGCGGTAATGGCGTGCCGTCTGGCCGGCCACGGCTGTGTAGTTGCAGGGCTTGAGTTCGGTGAAGCCGCGGCTGACTTGCACCTCGTACTCCCTTGCCTCTTCCCAGAAGTGCGCCATCATCTCCGCGTGGATCAGGCGGGCCAGCTCGGTGCCATAGGTGTCGAACACCTCGTGCAGCTCGGCATCCGAATAGTTCTGCGCCTTGTAGTGCGCCACCGCCTGCCCAGCCAGGTCATACAGCAGTTCCGACTGAGTGAAATAGTCGATGTCGTCGAAGTCGATCAGCTTCTTGACGATGTAGTCTTCGAAGCGCTGCTCTTTGACGCCGGCCTCGCGGCTCATGGTGAACTGCTCGT
Source organism: Pseudomonadota bacterium (assembly GCA_046045925.1). Taxonomy (GTDB): domain Bacteria; phylum Pseudomonadota; class Gammaproteobacteria; order Burkholderiales; family Burkholderiaceae_C; genus JBJOKU01. The sequence goes on along the minus strand of JBJOKU010000020.1, from coordinate 9,613 downwards.
TTGTCCGAAGCTCCTGGCCCACGATCTCCCGCTGACCCGGCTGGAAGTTCGGCAAGGTACCGAGCTTGAACGGATGGAAGCCCGTCGTCACCTCGCCAGTCGGCACCACCGCAATGCGCGGGATGTCGATGGTTTGCTGAACCACGATCTCGGTGGTCTTCGCTACCACGGCGGAAAGATCCAGCGCGTGGGCACTGTCATCTGCGCCCTCCAGAAGATTGCCTTGCGTCGGTTTCAGCCGCTCGGTCACCTCGGCCAGGATGGCCGACTGCACTTCCGGGTTGAGCAGGGCGTTGCTGGTCGGCACAAGGTCTCGCTTGACCTCGTACTTGCCGATCACCTCCATCACCACCAGGGCCGCTTGCCGCTCACCGTCCGTCGCAAAGACGGGCGCAGGCGTGGCGGGGGCCGGTGCTGCGCCGGTGTTCGCCGGCGCGGGGGCAATGGTCGGTGCCACCGCGAGGCCTAGCCGCGTCATCGCGCCAGACCCGACCTGCACGCTGACCTTCTTGTCTTCCGCGCTCGGTGCGTCCAGGATCAACTGCTTCAGACGGATCGGTGAGTCGCCGCGGTTGGCCTCGTCGATGATCTCTTGGAACTTGTCGTGCGCGACGATGTTCAGGCGGTCCACTGCGGCAACACCCGTGCGCTTGCCATAGGGCAGGCGCAGGCCGCGGCCGATGGACTGCTCGATCAGAGTGCGTGCGTTGGCAGCCCGCAGCGGCACGATGGTGTACAGGTTGGTGACATCCCAGCCCTCTTTGAGCATGTTGACGTGGATGACGATCTCGGTTGGTTCATCCACGCTTTCCACGGCCAGGAGCTTGGTGATCATCTCCTCCTCTTCCGCACCTGTACGGCTGGAGTCCACCTGTATCACCTTGCCTTGGTAACGGCCCTCGAAGAGCTTGGATTCGATCGTTTCCTTCAGCTGCGAGGCATGCGTGATGTCTCGAGCGATCACCAGCATGAAGGGCTTCACCACCTTCACGCCGTTCTCGAGGGCGTAGGTCAGCAGGTCGACCTTGGTGCTCTCGTGCAAACGAACACCGTCCTCCAGTTTGATCCTCTCGATCTCTTCGGGCGTGTGCGCCTTGGCGTTGAAGTTGCGCTGGGTGACCGCAGCCGGCTCTTTGACGAAACCGTCTTCCATCGCGCGTGCCAGCGGGTAATCCATCACCACGTTCTTGAAGGCCACGGGGCCTTTGGTTGACTCCACAAACGGCGTGGCCGTGACCTCCAGGCCGAACAGAGGCTTCAGCTCGTTGATGGACCGAACGCCCGCACTGGCGCGGTAGCGGTGCGACTCGTCCATGAGCAACACCAAATCCGGCAGGTTGGCCAGGTGGTTGAAGTAGCTGTCGCCAAGCACCTCGCGCATCCGCTTAATGCGCGGCTCTTTGCCGCCACGCACTTCGGAGTTGATCTTGGAGATGTTGAAGATGTTGATGCGAACGTCAGGCTTAAAACCAGGCACCGGCGCTTGTACAACTGCGCCAGTCTGATCGTAGTTGTCGCCCGTGATGATCAGAGGCGGCTGCTGTGCAAACTCGGCGATGCCCTTGAACACATACTTGGGTGTGTTGCGTGTGAAGTCGGCGATCAGCTTGTTGTAGATCGTCAGGTTGGGCGCCAGCACGAAGAAGTTGTTGATGCCATGCGCCAGGTGCAGGTAGGCGATGAACGCACCCATCAGGCGCGTCTTGCCCACGCCGGTGGCCAGCGAGAAGCACAGCGAGGGAAACTCGCGTTCAAAGTCTTCCAGCGTCCGGAACTCGGCCTTCAGCGTGGCGAGAATGGCCGCGACATTCTGGCCGTGCGTCAGCAGGCTGGGAGCGGCTTCGAGTGCCTGCACCAGTCTGGCGAGGGACTCGGACTGCGGTTGGCGCAGCGACAACCGGCCCGCGACATGGTGTTGAAACCGGGCGCTCATGCGGTCTTGCCCTGCTGCGCCAGCGTGCTGGCAGACAGGCGCACGATCTGCTGGTTCTCCACGATCACGATGTCGGTGCCGGTCTGCACCGCCGTCCTGCGCGCCAATTCGGCGGCACGCTGCATGGCCTGCAAAGAGGCGCGCAGATCGGGATCCTTGGCTTGCGACAGTTCCTGGTAGGTCATTCGTTTTCTCCCCATTCCAGCAAAGCGGGTGTAGCGCCACTGTTGTCGTACAGCGCCCAGGCATGCACGACAGCACGGTAGTGGCGGTCAAAATGGTCTTGCCCGGCGACAAAGCGACGGCGTATCACGTCTTCGGGAATGTGGTGCCCGCCCTGCTTGACGCGCTCGGCTACCCGGGCCACCGCCACATCGGCAGACGGCAGCGCCAGAAAAAACAGGCTGACGTGATAGCCGAGTTGCCGCCACTGGCGAATATGGCGCAGGTACATCAGCCCCGAGAGGGTGGTTTCGACCGCAAAGCTGTCACCACGCCCAGTGCATTGCGCGATCTCTTGCAGCATCAACCGCCCGGCCTTGACGGCCGCCGTTTCCGGCGCAAAAGGCGCCAGCCCGGCGGCAATCAGATCGGCATTGATGAAGCGCGGGCAATGTGCTTCGGCAGGCAGAAAAGAGCGTGCGAAGGTGGTCTTCCCCGCGCCATTCGGCCCAGCGATGACGATGACCTTCTTGCTCACGTCTCGTCCCCGAACAGGCCACCTTGCCCGACGTTATCGGCAGCCGCCTTCTTGCTCTTCGATGCACGCTGCCCCTCGGCCGCTGGCGGCAGAGGGGCTGGGGTTGAGGGTGCCGACAGCGGCAGGTTGGCGACGTTGAGGCTGTAGTCGTCATGGCCCCATTCGCAACGGGCCAGCACCATCTTCGGAATCTTCTTCAGCGTCAGATTCGGCCAGCGTTGGGATGCCTCGGCTGCCGTCACCCCGTGGAATGCCGCGCAGCAGACGAGCAGGCACTGATCGCGGCCCACTTCATCTGACAGCGCTTGCAACTGCTCAGCTGACAAGTTCTGGGTCGTGACGTAGATGAAGTCGCGCTCGCTGGAATGGCCGTGTCGCCACCACTGCACCTCCGATGGGGCATACGTGAAGCCTTCCAACTTGGCAAGGGCTTCGGCCAGCATGGCAGCGTTGTATTCGGGGTTGATGACGGGATTACCCCAGCGGTCGTTGACAATCAGGCTGGGGGCGAGCTTGTAGTAGCGAAAGCCACCACCGCCTTGCCAGTTCACGCTTTCGGTAATGCCACCCCTGTCTTCGCCATCAATGACTTTTTTGAGGCGCGGAATAATGTGAGTATGACAATGCTCACCCAGTTCGACCATGATCCAGCGACGGCCCATTTTGTGGGCGACTGCGCCAGTAGTTCCTGAGCCGGCGAAGGAGTCTAAAACCAGATCGCCAGGATTCGTAGCGATATGAATTATTCTATTTAACAGGCGCTCCGGCTTTGGAGTATCGAATGATTGTATTTTACCAAAAAGTGTATGAATTTCTTTTTTCGCCTCGTCATTATGCCCTACTTCTTCATGCGGCCACCAAGTAGAAGGAACCAAACCATCTACCTCATCCAAATATCGAATTAAACGAGGGACACCATTACCATCAGATCCAAACCAGAATCTCCCTTCAGAGCGAAGCCGAATGTACTCGGATTCCAATGTTGCCCAATGTCGCCCTTCTGGTGGGTAGTGCGCCTGCCCATTTGGCCCATCAATCCGGTACATTTGATTGGGACGATACCCCGCACCAGTAAATGAAATAGATTGCCAAGGGCCACGCAGATCATTATTTGGATTTCTGTAAACTGCTTTTGTTTTTTCGTCAGGCGGCAACAAATTTCTTTTCCTCTTAAATAAACCCTGGTTCTTAACATACACAAGAACATAGTCATGTGCGTTTCCGAAGGCTGAGTTATTGTCGCGAGCATATCGCTTCTGCCAAACAGTGCTAACCAGAAAGTTTGATCGCCCAAAAATCTCATCGCACATCACTTTCAAATAATGCGCCTCATTATCATCAATCGTTATCCACAGTGACCCATCGTCAGACAACAGATTTCGGATTATTTCAAGGCGGTCGCGCATCAAGCCGAGCCAGATCGAGTGCTCAAGGCCATCGTCATAGTGCGTGAAGGCACTGCCAGTGTTATAGGGCGGATCGATGAAAACGCACTTGACCTTGCCAGTAAATTCCTGCTCTAGCGCCTTCAACGCCAGCAGGTTGTCACCAAAGATCAGCCGGTTGTCGAAGATGTCGTTCTCGGTCATGCGATGCTTGGCGTGGTATGACCTTTGCTGCTCTTCAACCAAGATTCGTGGCTCCAGCTTGGGCCGTTTTTCCTTGCCGATCCAGGTGAGTTCGAGTTTTTGTTTGGTTGTCATAGCGGCTTTCCGAGCAACTGCCGTACATAGGTTCGATCTCCCGTTTTGGCGGGGATGAACAAGGCACGCTCAGGCTTATCGTTGTTGAATTCATCCTGAAGCGGACGTTTGCTAGCCGGTGTTCGCGGTTGATCGTGAAATACGAAATACCGACGCGACCAATTCTTTATGCCCGACTGGTAGTAATGACGCAGCAGGCTATCCAAATAATCCAGAAAACAATGCGCACTGCGAAACTGTTCGGCCACTTCGTGCCGGGCTGGCTCGCTGGACTTCAACTCACAGCACAAAATGTAAGGGACATCTTCAACCAAGCAGAAAGCAATCGCGTCACAGGCTCGGTGCAGACTGCCGTGCGGCGCAAACATGGCTGTGCCAGGAAAGCCGCATTCGTCGTATTTAATGGAAAATGCATCAGCTCCAACGCTGGCCACATGCACCGCCTTCAACGTGGCCTGTCGGCCTTTTTCTTCAATAGTCAGTGTACTGTCTGCGCAAACCTGCCATTTATCGGATTGAAGGAGTTCCTTGATTTTTTCGAATGTTTCTTGTACCCGCATCAAACACCTCCATAGCGCAGGGCATCCTGAATGTCATTCATCTCGGTGATAGTTTGGTCAAAAATTTCTGCAGTCAGTCCAAGACGGGCATCGGGTTTAATGCACTCCAAAGTGCTGACAGCATTTTTCTTGGCACGCCCTGTGGCGGTTTTTGGCTTACCGTTGGCCACATACAGCCGAACCCGTTCGGGGGCCAACCCGTCGTCTGCGGCGTAGCCAAACCGTTCACGCACAGCGGCCATGTGGGGCAGATCACGAGCCAACATGATGAGAGTATTAAATTCCCTCAGCATGGTATCGCTGTGCGTAGTAATCAGAACCTGAACGCCAAGTTGCACGAGTTTAGCCAATAGCCTAGCCAAAGCCCGTTGATTTTCTGGGTGCAAATTCAGCTCGGGCTCATCCATCAGCAGCATTTGACCGGCACTGGCCTGTGCCTTGAGCCAATACCAAAAAACCACCAGACTCCGTGCCGCGCTGGATGCCTCACTGAGTTGCAGTTTGGTGTTACTGCCTTTCGGAACAAAATGGGTTATTCCATCTTTGTTGGTCTCGTAACGCCCCCCGGCAATCGCCTCAAATCGGCTGCTTAACTCTGGGTGTTGCGCCAACAGCGGCCCAGTACGCCCTTCCAAGGAGGCCAAGCGGTTCACGAACTCGACATTTTTTTCTACCGGCAACGGATAACCTTGTTTATAAACTGCGTCAAACAGGTGGCCTGGATGAATTGTTTGGCCAGAATCTTTGTTGGCATCCATTTTCGTCAGAAAATTAACCAACTTATTCTTGGTCAGGTTAAGTTCCTCTTTGAAAGCCACCGCACCGGTGCGCTCAGTGCTGACCATGAACACCGTTGGCAGATAGATCTGCAACACAGATTCCAACAGGGCCTGAGCTATGAAATCTTCAAGTGCATAAATTGGCAATCCATCCCCATCTTCGTCTTTGATGGCCACCAATTCCACGATAGTGCTGTTTTCTGCTTTTTCCACAGAATACAATATTCTTCCCTTTTCACTACGGAATTCTTTTTTAAAGACATTTCGCCTCCACTCATCCCCAATATCAAGATGAAATGTCAATTCAGTGTTATGAAAGCGCGACAACGGGGCAGCCAGAGCATGGGGCAAATACGCCTTCCAGCGTTTACCAACCATTTGGCGAGCTTCATCCCATTGATTTACAAACTTGGCTTGCATGTCAATTGACACTGCACCATGACTGAGCAACTTATCCATGTCAACGACATCGATTTTCCAATCAATCAACCCCCTCCAAGTAGCCAACAGGGCATAAATGGCATAGGTAACGTAGGTCTTGCCTGTATTGTTGCGTCCACAAATCAATGTGAGCGGTGCCAACTCGACTTCAGCTTGATCGATGGCGCCCAAGTTCTTGAATTCAAATTTCATGCTTTTCCTTTTGCAGCAGTGACTGGCTGGCAAATTTGGAGATGGTTGTTGCCTCCGCGCTGCGAATCTTCATTCAAACTCCCATTCAATAGTGAACAGTGTGCGTTCATTCACACGCTGCTGGAGTTGAACTTCTAACTGCTCAATCAGCCCGTTGCGCTCAGCCTCAATGGCATCTTGGCGGTTGAACAGCTCGCGGCGCAGCTTGGTGCGCTTGGTTTCCAGCTCCCTTTGCTGCTTCTGCCATGAAAGTTTTTCTTCCAGCGTGGGGGCACTGGCGGCCGTGCGGCGCACTTCCTTGATCTGGCGGTCGATCTCCTTGATCTCCTGCTCGATGCCGTTCTTCAAATCATCCGCCCACGCATCCAGCTTCTGAACTTCTTGCTCGAAGTAACCCAGGTTGCGTTGGTTGATTTCTTGCAGGACGGCTGCTTTCCGCATGGCCAACTCATCCCTGAGAGAGGTGTCATCAACCGAAGCCCGTGCGGCGGGCTGTGCCCGCGCGGGCAAGCGCAGCAGCTTTTCAGGATCGTCGTCGGTCAGGATCTGGCCGTCTGACGTGATGGCCACTACCACCAGGCGCTGCTCTTCGTTACCGAGGGCCTCAACCGATACCAGCTTCAGCGTCAACCAGCCGGTCTTGCCGCGATAGGGCTTGAGCGTACTGACTTGGATGCCATATGCGTCGTAGTCAAAGACGAGCCGTGCCCCCGGCAGGACTTGGTTCTTCGCTTTTTCTGTCACCCACTCGGCAAGCGGGTGGCCGACCCGGTAGAGGTGAGCGTCGCCAGAACGACGAGGCAGCTCATAGCGACCGAGTTCAACCGCACTCAATGTGGAGGCAGGCAAGCGCTGCAGAACAAAACCATCTTCGTCAAAAAGGGCACAGTCCCACAGCGCCGCTCGGGTCAGGTCGAGCAGCATGCGTTCGTACTTGCTGCGCGCAGCGTGGCTATCTGCCGCACGCAGGCGCAGCTTGTCCTGGACTTCCTCATCAAAGTTCTCAAGCAGGATCTGCCGGGTCTTGACCATGGCCTCGTCGATCTCGCCAGACAGGTCGCGCTGCAGTTGCTCGAAGCTGGTCTTGATCTCTGCAGGATCACGGCAGTTCTGGTAAATCTCGGCGATGCGACGCTCGAAATCCACGCCCGATCCGATGGCGCCCAGCACTTCGTCGCTGGCACCAAACACCCCTTCAAAAAGCTGGAATTTCTGATCCAGCAGTTCGTACACGCGGGCGTCGGCTTCGTTGCTGCGGTCAACGAAATTCACCACCACCACGTCGTGCTTCTGCCCGTAGCGGTGGCAGCGGCCGATGCGCTGCTCAATGCGCTGCGGGTTCCACGGCAGGTCGAAGTTGATGACCAGCGAGCAGAACTGCAGGTTGATGCCCTCGGCGCCAGCCTCGGTGGCGATCATCACCGTGCCGCGTTCCTTGAAGTGCTCCACCAGAGCCGCACGCGTGTCGGCCGTGCGCGAGCCGGTGATCCGGTCGGTACCCTGGTGGCGCTTGAGCCAGTCGGCGTGGACAGCCTGCGCCCGGGCATCACTGTTTGTGCCGTTGAAGAGCACGATGCCTTCGCCGTAGGGGGTCTTCTCCAAGAGGGTGAGCAGGTACTCCTGGGTGCGTCTGGACTCGGTGAAGATGATGGCCTTCTTCGCCGCACCCAGGCGGTCCAGCTCGGCGAAAGCCTTGTCCAGCGCTTTCAGCAGTGCTGTGCCCTTGGCGTTCTCGCGGATGTTGGTCGCCAAGGTCTTGAAGTACCGCAGCTCGGCAATCTCGTGCGCCACGGCATCACGCTGGTCCGCTGACAAGGTGCCTGCACTGGATTCACGCTCGTCCCACTCGTCCGAGGTTTCGTCGAGGGACTCGTAGTCGTCATCAAACACCTCTTTGAGATCCGGCACCGCACTGGCGGCGTCCAGTTCGCCTTCCAGGCGCTGGGCCATGGTCTCCAGTGCACCGGCAATGGCGTGCGTGGACGAGGCCAGCAGCTTCCACAGCACCAGGGAAATCAGCTGCCGCTGCCCTTGGGCCAACGCCTTCAAATTGGGGCGGCGAAGGTAATCGGCCACCAGATTGGACAGTTCACGCTCCTCGGTCGAAGGGCTGAACTCCTCCACCATGGCGCGCCGTGCCGTGTAGGGCACGTATTGCTGAACCTGGCGGCGCAGCGTTCGCTTGCACACAGTGGCCAGTCGGGTGCGCAGTGCAGCGAAGGCCTGCTCGCGTGGTTGTGCACTGAACTGCGAGCGGAAGCTGTCGATGTCGCCGAACACGCGATCGTCAATCATGCTGACGAGCCCGTACAGCTCCAGCAGGGAGTTCTGCAGCGGCGTGGCCGTCAGCAGCACCTTGGCGTGGATGTGGGCCAGCGCATCCTTCAGTGTCTTGGCGATGACGTTGCTGGTCTTGTAGACGTTGCGCAACCGGTGAGCTTCGTCCAGCACCACCAGATCCCAGTCCACGGCCTTGATGTCCTCCGCCTTGGCTTTGGCGAACTGGTACGAGCAGATGACCGGGCCACTCGCGCCCTGGAATGGGTTGCGGCGGCCCTGCTTGCGCAAGGCGTTGTAGCTTTTGGCCTCCAGCAGCACGCCTTGCAGGCTGAACTTGTCCTGCAGCTCTTGGTGCCACTGCTTGCGCAGGTTGGCCGGCACGATGATCAGAAGTCGACGGCGGCGCTCGGCCCAGCGCTGCGAAATCACCAGTCCGGCCTCGATCGTCTTCCCGAGCCCCACCTCATCGGCCAGGATGACACCGCGCGACAGTGGGTTTGCGCAGGCGAAGAGCGCCGCTTCTACCTGATGCGGATTCAGGTCGACCTGTGAATCGACCAAGGTGGATGCCAACGCTTCGACCGTATTGCCCGCCGCTCGCCTGGTCAGCGACCACGCGTAATACATGCTTTGATATGGCGTCAAAGTCTGCTGGGTCAACAACGGCGATCCTCCCTACTGCTCTGAAGTCAGCCTCTATAGACTGGCACCCAATGCTAGCTGTCAGATCAGGTAGTGCCCCCCTCATGCACAGGAAATCGTGCACCAGCGGCGTGAGCGCTTTGCGCGTCAAGATGCGAGCCGATGATGCTGTCGTGCGAGACCACCAGACCCGTTTGTCGGTTGTTCCTTTGGTTTTGTCAGCTCACAACGCCGCATTGTCAGCTGCTTCTTCGGCATTGCTAGCTCACAACGCCGCGTTGTCAGCTGCTTCTTCGGCATTGCAAGCTCACAATGCCGCGTTGTCAGCTGCTTCTTCGGCATTGCAAGCTCACAATGCCGCGTTGTCAGCTGCTTCTTGGGCG
>JBJOKU010000019.1:0-10561 GCA_046045925.1 Pseudomonadota bacterium | reverse complement strand
AGCATCTCGGCCACATCGATCAGGCGCTGCGCCACCTCACCGAGCTTGAGGCCCTTGTCCATCGCCGTCTTGCGGATGCGGGCATAGGCTTCTTCTTCAGCAATGCCGTGCTTGCTCATCAGGATGCCCTTGGCACGGTCGATCAATTTACGCTCGCTGAGCTTGGTCTTCGCGTCGTGCAACTGGGCACGCAAGCTTTGTTCGTGCTCAAAGCGGGCCATGGCCACTTCGAGCACTGGCTTGACGCGCTCGGGCGCGAGCCCTGCCACCACATAGGCGTTCACACCTGCGGCAATCGCGGCGCTCACGTGGGTGGTGTCTTGTTCGTCGGTGAACAGCACGATGGCACGGCGCTGGTCTTGTGTGGCGGCCACCACATGCTCCAGCGCATCGCGCGCACCACTTTCGGCATCCACAATGATCATGTCGGGCGCAATCTGGTTGATGCGGTCCGCCAAAAAGGCATCAGGGGGCAGCACGGCCACGAGGTTGTAGCCATTGGCCAGCAAGCCAATACGCAAATTGCGCGAACGCTCCGCCTCCTCCCAGGCTTCCTGGTCGGCAGGGTCGTGTCCCGAGAGTTCCGGGGCCACCACCACAATACGCAAGCTTTGGCTGATTCCATTCATATGCGTGTTTGTGCAAGATTCGCGCCAGAAAACCTGCCGCTTCTTGCAAACCGCCAATCGGCAACCCTCCGGGATAATCGCCCCATGCTCATTCTTGGCATCGAATCCTCCTGCGACGAAACTGGCGTGGCGCTGGTGCAAAGCCAGGGCACAGGCGTGCCCCGTTTGCTGGCGCACGCGCTGCACAGCCAGATTGAAATGCACCAGGCCTATGGCGGCGTGGTGCCCGAGCTGGCCAGCCGCGATCACATCCGCCGTGTGCTGCCGCTCACCCGCAAGGTGCTGGCCGATGCCGGACACAGCTTGAAAGAGGTGGACACCATCGCCTTCACCCAGGGGCCGGGCTTGGCCGGGGCCTTGCTCGTCGGCTCGGGCGTGGCCTGCGCGATGGCCGCAGCGCTGGACAAACCCGTGCTGGGCGTGCACCACCTCGAAGGGCACTTGCTCAGCCCCTTCCTGAGCGCCGACCCGCCCGAGTTTCCGTTTGTGGCTTTGCTGGTCAGTGGCGGTCATACGCAACTGATGGCGGTGCGCGGCGTAGGCGATTACGAGTTGTTGGGCGAGACCATTGACGATGCCGCTGGCGAAGCCTTCGACAAATCGGCCAAGCTCATGGGCCTGCCCTACCCCGGCGGGCCGGTGCTGGCCAAACTCGCTGCCAATGGCAACCCGCAGGCTTTCAAGCTGCCGCGCCCGCTGCTGCACAGCGGCGACCTCGATTTTTCATTCGCGGGCTTGAAGACGGCTGTGCTCACGCAGGTGAAAAAGCTGTTGGCCGCTCAGGCTCAATCGCCCGCCCTGAGCACCGCCGAAGGGGTCGAAGCCTTCTCCCCCCAACTGCTGGCCGACCTCGCCGCCAGCACGCAGGCCGCGATTGTGGAAGTGCTGATGAAAAAGTCGCTCGCCGCCGTGGCGCAAACCGATTACGGCCTCGCACAAAAACGCCTGGTGGTGGCGGGAGGCGTGGGCGCCAACGCCGAACTGCGCAAACAGCTCAACGCCGAATGCGCCAAGCGCGGCATCCGCGTGCACTACCCCGAGCTGAACCTGTGCACCGACAACGGTGCCATGATTGCGCTGGCCGCCGCCATGCGCTTGCAGTCGGGCCGCGCCCAAGCCAGCCAGCGCTATGCCTTTGACGTGCGCCCGCGCTGGCCGCTGGACCAGATTGACGTGCCCACAGCGCAATCGACTTGAGGATAATTCGCCCATGAGCCAGACCCGCACCTCGCCTCGCATCGCCGTTTACTCCGGCACCTTCGACCCACTCACCCTCGGCCACGAGGACGTGATCGTGCGCGCCTGCCACCTGTTTGATGAAGTGATCCTCGCGGTGGCCATTGCCCACCACAAGAAAACCCGCTTCACGCTGGACGAGCGCATCGCACTCGCCCAAGCCGCGCTCACCGGCAAGCCCGTGAAGGTGCTTCCCTTTGAAGGTCTCATCGTCGATTTCTGCCGCCAGCAGAAGGCTTGCGCCATCGTGCGCGGCATCCGCAACATGACCGATTTCGACTACGAGCTGCAAATGGCCGCGATGAACCGCAAGATGGCCCCCGAAGTCGAAACCGTGTTTCTCGCACCGCAGGCCGAGTTGCAATGCATCAGCTCCACCCTCGTGCGCGAAATCAGCAAGCTGGGTGGCGATGTGAGTGGCATGGTCAGCGCGCCCGCGCTGGCACAGCTCAAGGCCACACAGGGCTGATGCCTCTGCATAAAACTGGCCCCAGGAAAGCGCGCTCATGGCATTGATGATTACCGACGACTGCATCAACTGCGATGTCTGCGAACCCGAATGCCCCAACAACGCCATTTATCTGGGGCCGCAGATTTACGAAATTGATCCCAGCCGCTGCACCGAATGCGTGGGCCACCACAACGAACCCCAATGCGTGCAGGTCTGCCCCGTGGCCTGCATTCCTGTCAACCCGGCGCATGTGGAAGACCGCGAAACCCTGATGCAAAAATACCTGCGCCTGCAAGCCAGCGCGGGGCAGGCTTATTGAACCCGGCCTTCACTGGGCAGTGGGCTTTTCAGATTCCGTTTTCGCGTCGGCCTTGATGCCCGGTTTCGGCTCGGGCTTGGGTCGTGGGGCCTTGTGCGTATGCACGATCTGCGTGGCCTTGGGCATGTCGCCCGCCAGCATCAGCGGCACGGCCTTGACGCAGCGGCTCACGCTTTCCTCGATGCCCGTGCGCTGCTCGGGGCTGGGTTTCTTGAGCACCCAGTTGGCCACCTCATTGCGGTCGCCGGGGTGACCGATGCCGATGCGCAAGCGCCAGAAGTCGAGACTGCCCATTTGCGCGGCGATGTCTTTCAGGCCGTTGTGACCGGCGTGGCTGCCGCCCAGCTTCATCTTGCACTGGCCCGGGGGCACATCGAGTTCGTCGTGGGCCACCACGATCTCTTGCGGCTTGATCTTGAAGAATTTGGCCAGCGCAGCCACCGATTTGCCGCTCAGGTTCATGAAGGTGAGCGGCTGCAACAACCAGACCGTTTGCCCCTCTCGCTGGGTACGGGCGACCATGCCGTAATAGGTTTTATCGAATGTGAGCGAACACTTCCACTCGCGGGCGAGTTCATCAATGAACCAGAATCCGGCGTTGTGCCGGGTGGCTTCGTATTCGGGGCCGGGGTTGCCCAAGCCGACAAACAGTTTGATCATGCGGCCGATTATCGCGCCCTGCTGATCGCGGCCGTCCCGTACGCTGCTGCCCATTGCGCGCAAGGGCCGCACTCAAACGCCGGACAAAACTTGGACAATCAGGCCCCATGTCATTCACCGCATCGCTGCGCAATCTCCAGGCCCCGGCCAAGCTGAATCTCTTTTTGCACGTCACGGGGCGGCGGGCCGACGGCTACCACCTGCTGGAGTCGGTGTTCATGCGCATCGATTGGTGCGACACCCTGCACCTGCACCGCCGCGAAGACAACGCCATCACCCGCGCCGACCTGTGCAACGACAGCGGCACAGACCTCGGCGAGGCCGACCTCTGCGTGCGAGCCGCACGCGCCCTGCAAGCCGCCACGGGCTGCACGCTGGGCGCCCACATCGAGCTGGAAAAACGCATTCCCGCCCAAGCCGGCATGGGCGGCGGCTCCAGCGACGCGGCCACGGTGCTCATGGGTCTTTCCCAACTCTGGTTTGGCGACAACCCGGCGCGGCAGGCCGAAGTGACGCAACGCCTGCCGGACATGGCGGTCAAACTGGGCGCAGACGTGCCCTTCTTTTTGCTGGGCCAACACGCGCTGGTGTGGGGCATCGGCGAGCAGATGCGCCCCATTGATCTGCCCGAATCGCGCTTTGTGGTGGTCAAGCCGGCGGCGGGCGTGGCCACCCCGGCGATCTTCGGCCACCCCAACTTGGAACGAAACGCAGCGTCGGTGCTGTGCAGTGCAGCAAATATGGGTATAATGGAGGGCTTCGCTGCACACCCTTATGGTTTTGGCCATAACAGCTTGCAGCCGGTAGCCGAAAGCCTGTGTCCCAATATCAGCCTTGCAATTGCCTGGCTGGCATCCAAGGGGCTCGCAGGCCGGATGACCGGTTCGGGCAGTGCAGTGTTCGCCCCGCTTGAACAGGGCCACGCCGATCCGGATTTTTCCGGTCTGCCCGCAGGTTTCACCGCCCGCATCTGTTCAAACAGGGCCTGAGATTCGAGGGGTGTCGCTGGTAACATCGGCGCTCCTGTGTAGGGGAATCGCCAAGTTGGTTAAGGCATCGGATTTTGATTCCGACATACGAGGGTTCGAATCCTTCTTCCCCTGCCAAATTCTTTCTCATCACCCGTCCTGAGCGCGCCACCCATGCAAACTGCCTCCGATTTCATGGTGTTCACCGGTAATGCCAATCCCGTACTGGCGCAGCAAGTCGCCCTGCAACTTGGCATCAATCTCGGCGCAGCCGATGTGGGCCGCTTCTCCGACGGCGAAGTCACGGTCGAGATCAAGGAAAACGTGCGCGCCAAGGATGTGTTCGTCATCCAGTCCACCTGTGCGCCCACCAACGAAAACCTGATGGAATTGCTCATCATGGTCGATGCCTTGAAGCGTGCATCGGCCGAGCGCATCAGTGCCGTGATCCCCTACTACGGCTATGCCCGCCAGGATCGCCGCCCCCGCTCCACCCGCGTGCCCATTTCGGCCAAGGTGGTGGCCAATCTGCTGCAAACCGTGGGCGTGGCCCGCGTGCTGACCATGGACCTGCACGCCGACCAGATCCAGGGCTTCTTCGACATTCCCGTTGACAACATCTACGCCTCGCCCATTTTGCTGGGCGACTTGCGCCAGAAGAACTACGAAGACCTCATCGTGGTGTCGCCCGATGTGGGCGGCGTGGTGCGTGCCCGCGCCCTGGCCAAGCAGCTCGGCTGCGACCTGGCCATCATTGACAAGCGCCGCCCCAAAGCCAATGTGTCCGAAGTGATGCACGTCATTGGCGAAATCGAAGGCCGCAACTGCGTCATCATGGATGACATGATCGACACCGCAGGCACGCTGGTGAAGGCCGCCGAGGTGCTCAAGGAGCGCGGCGCCAAGAACGTTTACGCGTATTGCACGCATGCCATTTTTTCCGGCCCTGCGATTGACCGCATTGCCAAAGGCTCGGCCCTCGACGAGGTGGTGGTCACCAATACCATCCCCCTGTCCGAAGCGGCCAAGGCCTGCCAGAAAATCCGCCAACTCTCTGCCGCGCCCCTGCTGGCCGAGACCATCTCGCGCATTTCGCGCGGAGAGTCGGTGATGAGTCTGTTCTCAGATCAGGTCAACAACTACTGAGAACAACATCCCGGCCCCCTCAAGGAGCCATTTTGAAACCGGAGCGAACTGGTCGCGGTCGCTCCTAACCGGTTGTGTGGCCTTGGCCTCCGACCACGGAGTCTGTTATGAAATTCGTCGCTTTTGAGCGCAACAAGCAAGGTACGGGTGCGAGCCGCCGCCTGCGCAACTCGGGCAAAGCCCCGGGTATCGTGTACGGTGGATCTGCTCAACCTCAACTCATCGAGATTGACCACAATGCCCTGTGGCACGCCCTGAAAAAAGAAGCCTTCCACGCCTCCGTGCTGGACATGGAACTCAACGGTGCCGAGTCCAAGGTGATCCTGCGCAACGTGCAATATCACCCCTTCCGCCAGTTGGTGCTGCACATCGACTTCCAGCGCGTGGACGAGAACACCGTTCTGACCACCAAAGTGCCCGTGCACTACAAGGGTGAAGAGAATTCCCATGCCGTCAAGTTCGAGGCCTGCCTGGTCAACCACGTTCTGACCGAACTGGAAGTCAAGGCCCTGCCCCGTGACCTGCCCGAGTCCATCGATGTGGATCTGTCCGGCCTCAAGAAAGGCTCTTCGCTGCACCTCAACGACATCACCCTGCCCAAGGGCGTCAAAGTGGTCACCCACGGCAAGCCCAACCCCGTGCTGGTGTCTGTGGTGGCCCAGGCCGAAGAAGAGGCTGCACCGGCTCCAGCCGCTGCTCCCGCTGCCGATGCCAAGAAGGGCAAGAAGTAATTTTCTTGCCACGGCATCACGAAAAAGGGCTCCGCAAGGAGCCCTTTTTTCATGGGAAAAAAGATGGGTGAGGGCATTTGCCCATTTATCAGTCACCGCGCTCCATCGCTTCGCGCTGGCGCTTGACGAACTCTTCGTAGGTGTCAATGCCGCGCAACTGCAAGATCGTGTTGCGCACCGCAGCCTCCACGAGCACGGCGATATTGCGCCCTGCCACCACCTGGATGACGACCATGCGCACAGGCAAACCCAGCACATCATGCATGATCGGTGCCGAGGGCAGTCGTTCGTAATCGCGCTCCAGAGTGTCTTTGCGCACCAGATGCACGATCAGCTTGAGACGCATCTTGCGGCGAACCGCTGTTTCGCCAAAGATGGCGCGTATGTCCAGCAGGCCGATGCCCCGCACTTCCAGCAGGTTTTGCAGCAACTCGGGGCAGCGCCCTTCAATGGTGGTCTGGCTGATGCGGTAAAGATCCACAGAATCATCGGCTACAAGACCGTTTCCGCGCGAGATCAACTCCAGGCCCAACTCACTCTTGCCAAGCCCCGACTCGCCAGTAATCAGCACGCCCATGCCCAGAATGTCCATGAAAACGCCGTGCATGGTGGTCCGGTTGGCGAAGTGCTTGGACAGGTAAGCCCGCACCACATCGATCACGAAGGCAGCCGACTCCTGGGTGGCGAACATCGGAATGCCCGCCCGCTCGCACATCGACAACAGCGCATCAGGTGCAGCCTCGCCTTCACAAAGAATCAGCACAGGTGGCTCCAGCGTCACGATGCGCTGGATGCGTCTGGCACAGTCCTCGCGGCTGGCGCTGCTGAGGTATTTGATCTCGCGCGAACCGATAATCTGAACGCGGTAGGGGTGGATGTAGTTCAGATATCCCACCAGATCGGCACCCGACTGTGCGTCTTTCACGGCCACTTCGCTGAATTGGCGCTCGGAGGCTCCGAGCCCTGCTATCCAGTGCCATTTCAGGGTTGTGCGCTGCGCCTCAAAGAGAACATCAGCACTGATGACGGAGGCTCTCATGCAGACACCCGTGCGTCGGTCAGGCGTGGGCTGATGCCGAGTGCCACTGTGCGATCAGGCCATGCAGCAGGGCGGGATCCGACAGATTCTTGAGCTTTTCGCGCAAAGCGGCATCGCTCAGCATCTCGGCAATTTCCGAGAGGATTTCAAGGTGCTTTTGCGTAGCCGCCTCGGGGACCAGCAAAAAAATCAACAGGCTGACAGGTTGCTCGTCGGGCGCATCAAAGCCAATGGGGCTGGCCAGTTGATAGAGCGCGGCCATGGGCTGCTTGAGGCCCTTGATGCGGCCATGCGGGATGGCCACGCCATGACCCAGCCCCGTGGAGCCCAGCCGTTCGCGGGCAAAAAGGCTGTCCGTCACAAGCGCACGGCTCAGACCGGCATTGTTTTCAAACAGCAGGCCGGCTTCCTCGAACGCCCGCTTCTTGCTGGTGACTTCAATGGCCACTTGCACATTGTTGGCGGGGAGGATGGATGCCAGTCTGTTCATGATGGGCGGTATCAGGCGCTGGGCAGCGTATCGGCAAAGCTGGGGCGCTGCATGAGTTTTTCGTGGAATCTGTCCAGGTTGGGGTGTTTTTCCTGCCAGTTGATCTCCGGCAGCCTGAACAGCAAATAGCCCAAAGCACAGCCCACAGCCACGTCGGCCAGGCTCAGGTGATTGCCACAACAATAGGGTTTGTCGGCCAAGCCACTCGCCATGGCCGACAAGGCCCTGTCAATCTTGACCAGTTGGTAATCGATCCATGCCTTGCTGCGGTACTGCACCTTGCCCACGGTGCGACCCGGCCAGATGTTCTCCAGACGAGCGGCCAACGCCGCATCGAGCACGCCATCGGCCAGCGCCTCCCAGGTTTTCACCTCGGCACGCTCGCGGCCCATACCGGGAATGAGCTTGCCCACGGGAGACAACGTATCGAGGTATTCCACGATCACGCGGGAGTCGAACAGGGCCTCGCCACCTTCCATCACCAGACAGGGGATCTTGCCCAGCGGGTTGGATTCGCCCACGGGCGACTGCGCGGCCCATGGGTCCTCGATCACGAACTGGTATTCCAGCTTTTTCTCGGCCATCACCACGCGCACTTTGCGCACGTAGGGACTGGTGTTGTTGCCTATGAGTTTCATGAAAAACCGAAAATCCAAATATCCTGCTGCGCCGCACAAACGGCACGAAGAGCCGATTCTAGACACAAGTCCCGCGCCTTGCGCAGCAAGAGGCTAGAGCAAGACACCTAAAATCGGGGGTTCGTCCGCGAAAGTCTCTTCGCGTGAATTCCTGCCAACTCTAGCCCGATTGTTCCCCCATGTCTTTATCCGCGCTGACAGCACTTTCCCCTCTTGACGGTCGCTACAACCCCAAACTGGCCAGTTTGCGCATGCTCATGAGCGAATACGGCTTCATGCACCGCCGCGTGCAAGTTGAGGTGGCTTGGCTGCTGGCTCTCAGCGAAGCCGGGTTCAGTGAAATTTCACGTTTTTCTGCACCGACTGTCGCATTTTTGGAACAACTGGTCGCCAACTTCAGCGAAGAAGATGCTGCCGCCATCAAAGCCATCGAGAAAATCACCAACCACGACGTGAAGGCCGTGGAGTACTGGCTCAAGGGCAAATTCGCCGACAACGCCGAGTTGAAAGCCGCCGGTGAGTTCGTCCACTTCGCCTGCACCAGCGAAGACATCAACAACACCAGCCACGCGCTGCAACTCAAAACGGCGCGCGAACAGGTCGTCCTGCCGCTGATCGACCAAGTCATCGCCAAGCTGCGCGAGATGGCGCACCAATACGCCGCGCTGCCCATGCTCAGCCGCACCCACGGCCAAACTGCCAGCCCCACCACCGTGGGCAAGGAAATCGCCAACGTGGTGGCCCGTCTGCAAAAAACCCGCGCCACCATCGCCGGGGTGCAACTCATGGGCAAGATGAACGGCGCGGTCGGCAACTTCAACGCCCACCTGTCTGCCTACCCTGAGCACGACTGGGAGGCTTTTTCCAAAGGCGTGATCGAAGGCAAGCTGGGCCTCACTTTCCAGCCCTACAGCATCCAGATCGAGCCGCACGACTACATGGCCGAGCTGTTCGATGCCGTGGCACGCACCAACACCATCCTGATTGACCTCTCGCGCGACATCTGGGGCTATGTGAGCCTGGGCTACTTCAAGCAAAAGCTCAAAGAGGGCGAAGTGGGCTCGTCCACCATGCCGCACAAGGTCAACCCCATCGACTTTGAAAACGCCGAGGGCAACCTTGGCCTGGCCAACGCCCTGCTCAAGCACCTGAGCGAAAAGCTGCCCATCTCCCGCTGGCAGCGCGACCTGACCGATTCCACCGTGCTGCGCAACATGGGCGTGGCGATGGGTTATGGCGTGCTGGCCTATCAGTCGCTCATGACCGGCCTGAACAAGCTGCAAGTCAACGAAGCCGCTCTGGCCAAAGACCTCGACAACGCCTGGGAAGTGCTGGCCGAGCCGGTACAAACCGTCATGCGCCGCCATGGCTTGCCTGAGCCCTACGAGCAACTCAAAAAGTTCACCCGTGGCGAAGCCATCACGCAAGAAAAGATGCGCGAGTTCATTCAGCATCTGGCCATTCCTCAAGCCGACAAAGACCGCCTGCTGGCCATGACCCCCGGCAGCTACACGGGCTGCGCCCAAGCGCTGGCCCAGCGCATCTGAGCGCCGGACAACCGCTACTGCCAACACCCCCCAACCCGTCACACCCTTCGCCCTGAGCATGTCGAAGGGTTCAAGGACAAACCCGCAAAGCCATGACCGCCTACATCCTCACCCTAGCCTGCCCCGACAAGCGCGGCATCGTGCACGCCGTCTCCGGCTTCCTGCTGGAGCGCGGCGGCAACATCCTCGAAGCCGCGCAGTACAACGACGACGCGGGCGAGGATGCCACCAACCTGTTCTTCATGCGCGTGCGCTTTGCATGCGATCTGCCCGAGGCGCAGCTCCGCGCTGACCTGGCCGCCTTCGCCAGCACGCACAGCATGAACACCGGCCTGCACCGCGTGGACCAGCCCATGCCCACCGTGCTGATGGTCAGCAAAGAAGGTCACTGTCTCAACGACCTGCTGTTCCGCTGGAAGAGCGGCCTGCTGAACCTGGACATCCGCGCCATCATCAGCAACCACCGCGAGTTCTACCAGCTCGCCGCCAGCTACAACGTGCCCTTCCACCACATCCCGGTAACCGCCGCCACCAAACCGCAGGCAGAGGCCAAGCAGCTCGAAATCATCAGGAGCGAAGGCGCTGAGCTTGTGGTGCTCGCCCGCTACATGCAGGTGCTCTCCAACGACCTGTGCCAGCAACTGCAAGGCAAGGCCATCAACATCCACCACAGCTTTTTGCCCAGTTTCAAGGGCGCCAAGCCCTAC
>JBJOKU010000018.1:0-10575 GCA_046045925.1 Pseudomonadota bacterium | reverse complement strand
CAGGTTCTTCACCACCACCTCCTGGTTGCCCAGCACTTCATCAACGTGCAGGGCAACGCGCTGGGCAGCGCTGCGGAAAATCATCACCGGCGTGGAACGGCCAACCGGTTGCAGGCTGCGTTGTGAAGATTGCAGCAAGGCCCCCGACCAGAAGAAGGGTATGGACTCGCCCGCCACCACTTCAAGTTGTCCGCTGTTGTAGGCCATCTCAAGCTCGCGAGGGCTGGTTCGGCGAACAATTTCCACGAGCGTGGAGGGCACGCCAACAATGAGATCGCCGCTGCGCACCATCACCACCTGCGTTACCGCCGTGGTCAGCGGCAGAACCAGTTTGAAGCTGGTGCCTTTGCCGGGTTCGGTGCGGGTGTCGATACGGCCACCGATGGCCACGATCTCATTGCGAACCACGTCCATGCCGATGCCGCGTCCGGCCAATTCGGTCACTTCACTTGCGGTCGAGAAGCCGGGGTTGAAGATGAAGTCGGCCGCCTGGGCGGGCGTGATGCCGGCATGGGGCGATACCAGGCCAAGCGATATGGCCTTGTCACGGATGCGCTCGATGTTGAGACCAGCGCCGTCGTCGCGGAACTCGAGGTTCACGTCGTTGCCCTCTTGGCTCAGCGCAATCGTGATCAGGCCCGCCGGGTCTTTGCCCGCATTCTGGCGAACCACTGCGTCTTCGATGCCGTGGGCCACGCAATTGCGCAACAGGTGCTCGAAAGCCGGTGTCAGGCGGTCGAGCATGCCACGGTCCATCTCGATCTGCCCGCCGGTGATGTCAAGGCGCACCTGCTTGCCGGTCTCTTTGGAGGCCAGTCGCACCACGCGGTAGAGGCGCTCGGAAATGCCTTCGAACTCCACCATGCGGGTACGCAACAGGTCACCCTGCAACTCACGGGTCTGTCGGGCCTGCATGGTGAGGTTGTCTTCAGTGGCTTGCAGCGCGCGGTCGAGGTTGCGCTGCACGGTGGCCACGTCGTTGACGGATTCGGCCATCATGCGGGTGAGCTCTTGCACGCGGGTGTAGCGGTCGAACTCCAGGGGGTCGAAGTTGGCTTGCGATTCGCGCGACTGGGCCATGCGCGACTGCATCTGCGTCTCGGCTTGCAGCTCGATGTCACGCAGTTGCTGGCGGAGTTTGTCGAGGTTGGCGGTGAGGTCGGTCAGCGAGCCGCGCAGGTTGCCGAGTTCGGCCTCCAGGCGTGAGCGCGTCATCATCACTTCACCGGCCTGGTTGACCATGCGGTCGAGCAGGTTGGAGCGCACACGCACCGACTGGTTGGAACTGCGCACGGCGAGTGTGGGCGCAGTCACCTCGCGCGGCAGGGTTTGCGCACGCTTGTTGCCGACGGTCATCGACTGGATGGACACCCTGGCCGAACCAGCAGCCGGGGGAGCGCTTGCCGCAGGCGCGGCAGAGCCACTCGCACCGGCCACCGGGCTTGTCGGCGGGGAAGTGCGCGTATTGTCGAGGGCCTGCTGGTAGGCCTGCGCGTCACGGGCACGCAGGGCATCAAACACTTCGGAGATGCGGTCAAACCCGCCGATGAGAGGCTCAAGCTGCGCCGCAGAGGCAGCGCTGCCCAAGTGCTCCACATCGGACTCCATGTGGTGGATCATTTCACCCAGACGCAACGCACCGGCCAGGCGAGCACTGCCTTTGAGCGTATGCATCAAACGGAGCGCCTCGCTGCGGGCACCGTAGTTATCGGCACGGCCAACCCACTGCCTCAGTGCAGCGCCCAGGTTGGGCATGAGTTCGGCGGCCTCTTCCTCGAAGATGGGAAAGAGTTCGGGGTCGATGGCATCGACCACATCGAAATCATCATCCCGGTCCGCGAAGACTGGGGCCTCTGCTGGAGCCGGGTCTGGCTTCTCATGCTCAACCACCGGTTGCTGCTGCACATCAGGCTCAGGCAGTGAAAAGTCTGCAGGGGCAAGCTCGGCATGCGAGTTGCCGGGCGACACCTGGCCAGGTGTTTCCGAGAGGACGAAATCGACCGCATCACCCGGAAGTTCAAACGGGCCCGGGGGTTCAGGCTCGTCGAGCGACATGGGTCTGGTCGGCACGGAGCAGGCGATCTGGGCCTGCTTGAGGCATTCAATCAGGGCTGTTTCGCTCTTCGGCATGAAGCCTGCCGCAAATTGGTGCAGGCTGCGCCGGATGGCCTCGGCGGCATCAATGAAAAGCGCCATCAGCTGCGGGGTCTGGGCGCCCTGCCGCTGGGACTGGATCAGCGCATACTCGAGTTCACGCGCCAACTCGGAGAGGCTTTCACAACCGACGGTCGCTGAACTGCCGGCCAGCGTATGCGCCCATGCCACGCTGTTGTCAGATGGCATGGCATATGTGTCCAGTGCTGTTTCATTGATATCAGCGAGCAACTGGCGCGACCACTCGTCAGCTTCGGAGAGATAGACGTTGTAAAGCGCGAGGTTGATTTCGAGATCGCCTATGACTTTGACGTTGTCCCTGGGCACGATTTCGTCTTGCACCGGCACTGCTTGCTCGGGCGGCATTTCAACAGGCAGATGAGAGTCGGCAAGGAGATCAACCTCGGGCAAGGGCACTTGCGGGCTTTGCCAATCGGGGGCCTGCCCTGCATCGGGCATGAGCCCGGCTGTCAGGTCAGGGGTGGTGGATGGAGCCCCGACTTCGATGAGCTCCACATCCGAGAGGTCAAAGACAAGGTCTGGTTCTGGTGGAGGCTCTGCACCGGAGGGGGGCTGGGTTTCTTCACCCATGATGACGGGCAAATCGCCTGCGGCGAACTCCATCGGCTCTGCCTGGACTGGGTCGACATCAGGGCCTGCTGCGCCCTCCTCCTCAGCGGAGGGTGAGATCAAGTCAAAGCTGAAATCAAGATCTGGCCCCGCCGGAGCTGCCTCTTGCGTGGGCATTTCAACTGTCGGCTCGAAAGCCGCTGCAACTGGCGGCACAACCGGGACAGCCAGAGGCGGGGTGTCGTTGAAAACCAGGCTGAAATCCGCGAGATCGACTGGCTCAGCAGGAACGTCCTCCGGCGATGCGGCAGTCTGGGATGTCAGCTCAGCAGGTACTTCCAGCGGCTCGTAAATTCCTTGCAGCCGCAAAGCCTCTGCGCTGCGCTTGAAGGCATCCGCCGAAGACGGTCCCGCCTGCATGCCCTGCGTTGCGACAAGCTGCGTCCAGGATGCCAGCGCCGACAAGGCTTGCGTTGAAAGATCAAGCAGATCCAGGCGGCAAGGCCCAGCATCAGCAAGCGAGGCGTTGTGGGCCTGCTCCATCGCCCATGCAGCTTCGCCAAAAGTGCCCAGGCCCACCATCCGTGAACTGCCCTTGAGGGTATGGAAGCAGCGCCGCAGACTGGTTCTCAACTCCATGTCTGCCGGGTTGGTGTGCAGGGCATCAATGGCACTCTGACCACTTTCGATCACCTCCCGGGCCTCTTCGAGAAAGATGCCCAGCAAATCGTCTTCTTCTACATCAGCCTCCTGCGCGACAGGCAGTGGCTTGGGCTCTGCTGCGGGCGCAGCGGTCATCAAGGCGCTTGGCATGGCAAATGCAGCCTCTGGCGGGTGCCGTACCTCACCTGCATTCGCCCCGTCTCCTCCCAACATGAGGTCGGGAGCAGCTGTTCGACCCATCACGGGTTTAAGTTCGCCGCTCTGTTCGTCGTAAACAAACAAGTTCTTGGCCAACGAGGGTTGATAGCCAAGCATGTCGAACTGGAATCCCAACGCCCCCAGACTGCTGCCGACCTTTTCAAAGTAGCCCCCCGGAACCGAGGCTGCCTCGTGACTGACATTGCCTTTGAGGATTTCTTCAATCCAGTCGCGCATGCGTATCACGGCCAGTGCAGCCTGGTCCAAACCGAGAACCGTCATGACGCCACGCATCTGGGTCAGACGTGCCGGGGCATCGGAGAGAGCAGCAACTTGGGCTGGATCACGGAAGTAGAGATCAAAATTCTTTTCAAGCTCCGACAGGCTGGTTCGCAACTCGCCCACCACACTGCCGAGCGTTCCCTGCTCGCTGAACCTGCGATACAGGTCTTCCATCCAGGACAACATGGGAGGGGAAGATCCACCAGAATCAACCACGGCCAGCCGCTGCGCCAGCTCTGCTGTGCGCATGGGCAGTTCGGTGTCGGCAGGGTTGAAGTCCTCGAACACCATCTCGAGGAACAGGATGACCGTGGCCACTTCCATGGCCACTTCAGCCGAGGGTGACTGGTTTGAAAGGGCGATTGTTTGGGCCGTTCGCCTGAGCCCGTCAGCCAACGGCTGCCCGGCGGGGTACAGGCGCGAAAGGACATCACAGACTTTGTTGCATTGCTCCTGCAACAAGTGGGACTTCTTGTTTTCGCCGGCACTCACGCTGCTCCATGTGTCCTTGAACAAGGCGAGGTGTTTGCGGGCAGCTCCCAGCACCGCCGGATCATAGTTGCCGTACTGGCGAAGGTTGTAATCAACGGGTTTGTGGCTTGACAAGCGATAGGCATTGACAACGGCCTGGAACCACGCAGCCCCTGCCGGGTTGATCTGGCTGGAGTTGGCTTGAGCGCAGAAGAAAAGCGCGTCGTGCCCCGCGCGCTCAGGCACATCAGAAGCTGACTTTCCGAGTGCAACAAACTGCTGCACGATGGAGGGCAGCGCACGCTTGAGATACAGGTCTGCGGTCAAGGCATTGGCCGCCAGCGCCTGCCCGAGTGCAGCAACAATCTGCCAGTAGGCCTTCGCGCTGGGGCGGCGCTCGCTGACCGACAGTCCTTGCGCAACACCGCAGAGAAGGCTCCCTCCTTCGGACATGTTGCCGCGCATCACGGCAAGGATGCTTTGATCCAGCCTTGAACGCGAGGAGGCATCGTAATCAACAGGATCGACCGCAGGCAGGCTTGCCGAGAGGTCTGTCCAGCGCCACACATGCACCCACAAGTCAGCAGGATGCGCCTGCGCTTGTCCGGCCAGCGTCTGGATATCCTTGTACTGGGGAAACAAGGCAACCGGGGAGTGGGCTCTTGATGAAATCGTGGCATCAAGAAACTCCATGACCGCAAACGAGGCCGACTCCACGGTCTGGGCAGCCTGTTCAGTGCAGTTCTGCGGTTTGTCCACGAAGTGGGCCACCGCGCTCTCCATGGCATGCAGGAGCACACAGGAACTGCTGAAACCAACCATTTCAAGTGCACCAGCCGCCTGGTGTATCTGGCTGCGGGCTATCCGCAACTGGCTGGTATCAATGGCCGCGAGATCCGAGCCCCGGGAGGCCTGGGCATCACGGGCGAAACGCTTGAGTGCCTTGGTTGCGGAATCGAGCGACTTGCGCAACTCCTCCGAGACCCAGGCCAAGGGCCCCAGATCGGCGACGGCCAAATCAAGGCCCATCGAAGCGGATGTCTCGTTGTTGTTGCTCATCTTGTTATGGTGTCAA
Source organism: Pseudomonadota bacterium (assembly GCA_046045925.1). GTDB lineage: Bacteria > Pseudomonadota > Gammaproteobacteria > Burkholderiales > Burkholderiaceae_C > JBJOKU01. The sequence continues at coordinate 5,162 of JBJOKU010000018.1, read as the reverse complement.
CGCCGGATGGACCACACATGCAGGGAGCGGCCGGTCAGGCAATCTTGAATCGCGCCACCGACTGGCGCAGCTCTTCAGCCATGCGGGCCAGTTCACGCACCTGCGTGGCGGTGGAACGGGTACCTTCACCGGTCTGTTCCGTCACCGCGAAAATGTGCTGAATGTTGCCCGCCACCATGTTGGCGGATGCGGCTTCGGCGGAGGCCGCTTGGGAAATTTGCTCAATCAGGTCAGCGAGTCGGCGGGACACGCTGTCGATTTCGGTCAGCGCAGAACCGGCGTTGTCAGACAGCTTGGCCCCTTCCACCACACCCTGCGTGGATTTCTCCATAGCGGCTACGGCATCTTGCGTGTCGGTCTGAATGGTCTTCACCAGCACGGCAATCTGGCGTGTAGCGTCTGCGGAACGTTCAGCGAGTCGCTGCACCTCCTCCGCCACCACCGAGAAGCCTCGGCCTGCTTCACCAGCGGATGCCGCCTGGATGGCCGCGTTCAGAGCCAGCACGTTGGTCTGTTCGGTAATGTCTGAAATCAGCTCGGTAATCTCGCCAATCTCCTGCGATGATTCACCCAGTCGCTTGATCCGCTTGGAGGTTTCCTGGATCTGGTCACGGATGGAGTTCATACCACCGATGGCGTTCTGCACGGCAGACAAGCCCTGCTCGGCGGCTTGCAGTGATTGGCGGGCCACGCTGGCTGACTCTTGGGCTTGTGAGGACACGTTGTTGATTCGGGCCGCCATGTCAAGCACCGACTTGCCGGTTTCACGAATTTCCCGCAGCTGCTCCGTGGAGGTGGCCAGCAGTTCGGTAGACGTGGTTTCCACCATGCTCGTCGTCTGGGCCACCTGGGTAGCCGTGCGTTGCACGTTGCCCACCAGAGCGCGAAGCTCCTCCACCGTGTAGTTCACCGAGTCTGCAATGGCACCGGTGATGTCTTCCGTCACCGTGGCTTCTTGCGTCAGATCACCTTCAGCCACTGTTTGCAGTTCGTTCATCAATCGCAAAATGGCGGCCTGGTTGGCGTCGTTGACGCGCTGTGTTTCGCGTTCCTGCAATTCAGCGGCTTGCAGTTCGGCCTGTGCCTGTTCCTCGCGCTTGAGGCCTTCCTGCAACTGCAACCGCACCAAACCGGAAGCACCCGCCAAAGCGGCAAGTGCAAAGATGCCCAGAATCATCCACGAGCCAAACCCGAGTCCGGTTTCGAGGGACAGTCTTGACTGCAAATCCCCGAGCCCCACGCGCAGCGGCTCTGAATCCGCCACGATGGCCGCCTGGGCTTCACGGGCTGCCACCAGACCTTGCAGATTGCCCAGAATGGAGCCTGCTTGCTCACGGGTTTGATCGTAGGTTTTGAGCAGTTGCTCAAGCCGCTCGCGCACCTGCGGATCACGGGTTTGCTGGATTCGCAACTCCGCACTTCCGTTGAGCATGGCATTGGCAATTTCGCGGAAAGAATTCAAGTCCTTGCCCAGCAAGAACACCGCCTCGGGGCTCACCCCCTCCACCGTCAGGAATTCGTTGGCTGACTTGCCGATTCGCTGCGTCAGCATCACCAATTGACCCGCAGCAGAAACGTCGGCAGCGGATGCGTTTTGCTGGAGCTTGAGAGATGAGACGGTTTCTGCAATTTCGAGCAGGTCTCCAGATTGGCGGTTGATGTTGCGCAGGGCCGAACCCACCTTGGTCAGGATTTGCTCCTGCTGCAGCACGACACGCGCGTTGCGGTCAGCTTTTTCCGCGAGAGGCACCACTTTTTCAAGATCAACGAGTGCATCCGCCGAGAGCGAGTTGACTTGCAACTGGGCGTCGCCGTTTTGCAGGGCATTGATTCGCCGCATCAAGGATTCGGAACTCTGGCGCACCTCGGCAAAGGCTTGTTGTCCACCCAGCAGAGCTTGCGACACCGATTTCGCCAGACGCTGGGATTCAGTTACCGACTGGCCCAGCGCCGTGACCTGCTGGCCGATCTGGTCGGTTGAGCGCACCGAATAGAAGGCCACGCCAAACAAGCCAAGCAGGCCAAAGCCCAGCACCGCACCGAGGATGCGCTGGTGTCCTGCAACCGTACGTTCGCCCAGCACAGGAAGTGCAACGGTCTGCGAGCTGCGCTGCGGCTGCTGCTGGATCAGTTCTTGCGCCAACTGACTTGGCCTGTTGTCATCGGCCTCAACAACAGATGGTGCCACCGAGTCCATCTGGGCGGTGCTCAACTGGTCATTGCTGAATTGGTCTGTGGTCAATCCGGTGGAATAAAGGGCCTGAGTGCTCTGGGGCGTATCGACACCGTCACCTGAGCCTCCAGCCAGCAACTCCGCCAGTTCACGGGCTTCAATCTCCTCCTGTGTAAGCATCAAGTCCCGATCGGGCACATGCTGTGGCGCAACCTCAGGAACGGCGACCTCGGGCTCCGGCTCCTTGCCGCGTGAAAAGATGTTTTTGAACTTATCGAAAACGGCCATGACGGTCTCCGTACTTATCCTGGAATTCAGTGAAGCGCCAATTGGCTGGCACTGACACTCAAAAAGTGCTCATCGGTGGCAAGTTTCTGCAAGTCGATTTCCTGCCAGACCCGCCCTTGCTCATCAATCAGGCGAGCCCCAAGATACCTTGGCCCCTCGCCGCTTGTTTCTTCTTCGTGGACAAACGATTGCGGGTTGCGCAAACCCGCCAAACCGTCAACCATCAAGACGCTGTTGAGTTCAAGCGCCGAGTTGAATCCGACATAACGGCTCTGGCTGCGTGCAAACTCGGTCCGGGACGGAGCCGCATCGCCAAGCAGAAATCGCCGCAAGTCAACCACCCCATACACCCCGCCCCTGAGATTGACCACGCCAGAAAACCAGTCGAGCGTGTACGGAACTTTCATGGGAAGAGTGAACGGAAAAATTTCGCCAGACTGCGCCAGAGGCAGCAAATATCCACCCGAAGCGACCTCCACCGCCAACCAGCCACTCACGGCGGCTTGTCCGCGCGCCTGTTCAAGCCGCTCGGCGAGCCGGGCCTGCAAGTCACGGAGTGCTATTCGATTTGCCATGTGGTGTACTAACTGTCTGTCAGCGCTCAGCCGAGCGCAACAATCTTGGCCAGCAACTCGTCAATCTTGACGGGTTTGACAATGTAGTCCTTGGCCCCTTGTCTCATGCCCCACACCCGGTCAGTTTCCTGGTTTTTGCTGGTGCACATGAAGATGGGGATGTCAGCGTACAGGGGATCCTTGCTGATGGAGCGGGTGATCTGGAAGCCGTTTTGACCGGGCATCACCACATCCATGAGGATCAGGTCTGGCTTCTGTTCGGCCAGTCTCGCAAACGCCTCCTCAGCATTGGTGGCCGAGCGGATTTCGTACCCGTTCTTCTGGAGATTGTCGGTAAGGAACATGATTTCCGTTTTGGAATCGTCCACGATCAGGATTTTCTTGATGGGCATGTTCGTTCTCCTTGTCTTGCTGATTCAAGTTCAACCCGTTGCCTGCGCCACCGCGAACTGGGCCACGGTTTGCAGGAGTTGGTCTTTGGTAAATGGTTTGGTCAGGTAGTCTTGCGACCCCACCATGCGCCCGCGTGCACGGTCAAACACGCCATCCTTGGAGGACAACATGATGACAGGTGTTGCACTGAAAGTGGGGTTGCGCTTGATGATGGCGCAGGTCTGGTAGCCGTCGAGGCGAGGCATCAGGATGTCGCAAAAAATCAACTGGGGGGCATAGTCGTTGATCTTGGCCAGCGCATCAAAGCCATCTTCGGCCAGCAGTACCTCGTGACCGCCCTGCTTGAGAAAAATCTCTGCACTGCGGCGGATGGTATTGCTGTCATCAATGACGAGAACCCTGTAGTTTGCCAAGTGCTTGTCTCCTGTTGTCCGTGCTCATCCAGCCGGGAATCTTAAATCTGGACCATCTCGAAATCTTCCTTGCGCGCACCGCATTCAGGGCATGTCCAGTTCATGGGGACATCGGCCCAGGCAGTCCCTGGCGCAATTCCGTGTGCGGGATCACCCTCGGCCTCGTCATACATCCATCCACAAATCAGGCACATCCAGGTTTTTGTATCACTCACGTTTTTCACTTTCAGATCGCAGAGGCTTTATGGCGAGACCAGATTCTCGCGCAAGCTTATCTAGGCTTCCCCTAGAATGCAACCATTGTATAGATCGTGTGTGTATGAACCGCACCACAACAGGTATCACACCTCATGAATCAAGGCAAAACGGCAGACGACAACACACCGGACAACGGGCAATCCTCCTCTGACGACTCGAGCGTTCCTTGTGTTCTGGTCTTCAATGCCAGCGACCCCAGCGGCAGTGGCGGACTCAGTGCCGATCTCGTTTCAATTTGCTCAGTGGGCGGTCACGCGTTACCTGTCGTTACAGGTGCTTACGCCCGCGATACAGCTCGCGTCTTTGAGTTCTACTGCTTTGATGATGAGGCTGTTGAGGAGCAAGCCCGCGCAACACTCGAAGACATCAGTCCAATGGCAATCAAGGTGGGTTTTGCAGGCAGCCCTGAAAACCTGGGAATGATTGCCCAGCTTTGCTCGGACTACGACAGTCTCCCCGTGGTGACATACATGCCCGATCTGTCGTGGTGGCAGGAAATGCAGATCGAGCAATATCTTGATGCCTGCACCGAACTGCTTTTGCCACAAACCAGTGTCTTGTGCGGCAACTACAGCACGCTCTTGCGCTGGCTGCTGCCCGACTGGAGCAACGACAAGGCCCCGTCGGCGCGTGACATCGCTCGTGCGGCTGCCCAGCATGGTGTGCCCTACACACTGGTCACTGGCATGCCGCACAACGACCAGCACATCCACAACGTGCTCGCCTCACCTGAAGCCGTGCTCATTGAAAAATCATTTGAAAAGTTCGAAGCCATTTTCACCGGTGCAGGCGAAACACTTGCCGCCACTCTGGCAGCCCTGGTGGCCCACGGCACTGACCTCGTTGCAGCCACCGACGAAGCACTGCTTTACCTCGACCAATCACTCAATGCAGGCTTCCGTCCTGGCATGGGCCACGTCATTCCCGACCGGATGTTCTGGGCCACTCCCGACGAATCCGAAAATGACGAAGGCACGAGCGACACGCCCGCATCCCGCCTACAGTAAGTTCTTATCTCTGTCCATCACCCCCCGATCCCATGACTGATCGCAACCAGCAACT
>JBJOKU010000017.1:0-10779 GCA_046045925.1 Pseudomonadota bacterium | reverse complement strand
GTGATCGTGGTGGGCATGCGGCTGGGTTGCCTCAACCACGCCATGCTCACGGCGCAAGCGGTGAAGGCGGCAGGCTTGCCGATTGCGGGCTGGATCGCCAACGATGTCACACCCGAAATGCCCGCACGCGAAGGCAACCTGCAATACCTGCGCCACCAGTTCGGCACACAGTACAACGCGCCCCTGCTGGGCCACCTGCCCTGGCAGGCCGACTACAGCGAAAAAACCGCGCACACCGTGGCCGAGCGACTGGCGCCGCACCTGGACCTGTCACCTCTGATGGCCTCGAACATGAAAGACAAGCCATGAGTTGGCTCGACGAATTTCCCCAGCGCCTCGCCGACCTCGACGCGCAGCACCTGCGCCGCGTGCGCCGCGAAGTGGTGGCCGACCCCGCGTTTGAGGGCGGTACGCACCTCATCGTCAATGGCCAGCCCATGCTGGCCTTTTGCAGCAACGACTACCTCGGCCTCGCCCAGCACCCGCGCATGAAAGCCGCCGCCGCCCAGGCCGCGCAAGACCTGGGCACAGGCTCGGGCGCGTCGGCCCTCATCAGCGGCTATGGCTCAAGCGATGCGGCGCTGGAGCGCGAGCTCGCCGCCCATGTGGGCATGAGCGCCGCGCTCTACTACAGCAGCGGCTACATGGCCAACACCGGCACGATTGCCGCGTTGGTTGGCAGCGGCGACGCGATTTTTTCCGACAGCCTGAACCACGCCTGCATCATCGACGGCGCACGCCTGTCCAAAGCCGACATCCACCGCTACTCGCACACCAACTTGGCAACGCTGGAAGCCGCCCTCGCGCAAAGTCGGCACGCCCGCAAACTCATCGTCACCGATGCGGTGTTCAGCATGGACGGCAATCTCGCCAACCTGCCCGCCCTTTTGGCGCTGGCCGAACGCTTTGATGCGCTGCTGATGATCGACGACGCACACGGTTTCGGCGTACTGGGCGACAAGGGCCAGGGCAGCATGGCGCACTGGGGTTTGCTCGATGCGCAGGGCAAGGTTTTGCCCGAAGTGCAGAAACGTTTGCTCTACATGGCCACGCTCGGCAAGGCCGCGGGTGTGATGGGCGCTTTTGTCGCAGGGCGTGCCGATCTGGTGGAGTGGATGGTGCAAAAAAGCCGTACCTACATCTTCGCCACCTCGCCCCCGCCCATCCTCTCGCAAACGCTGCGCGAGAGCCTGCGCATCATCGTGGGTGAGCCCGAACGCAGGGCGCACTTGCAGGGCCTGATTGCCCAATTGAAAGAGGGCATCGCCCAAATCTGCGCCGCCCACCCCGAACGCGGCTGGCAACTGCTGCCATCGAACACGCCGATTCAGCCCCTCATCATCGGCAGCAACGAAGCTGCACTGGCCCTGATGAAGCGACTCTGGGCTCAAGGCATCTGGGCCCCCGCCATCCGCCCCCCCACCGTGCCAGCGGGCACGGCAAGACTGCGCATTGCGCTGTCGGCAGGCCACCAAGGCGCCGATATCGTGCGCCTGCTCCAGGCCTTGGCCTGAGCCCCTGCACGCATGGACAGCTTCAAAGCTGCCTGAAATACCGCATCGGTACCGTGTTCTTCAGCCGGTGAATGGCTTGTGCCAGCAACTGCGGGTTGATCTCGTGGCCCACGCCCGAGGCCACGTCGATGGTGGCATCGCCGCCAAGGTCTTGCAGGTATTCGAACGCCTTGACCGACAGGCCACAGGGCATGACGGCATCTTCCTGCCCGTGGAAAAAGTGCAGCGTGGTGTGCTCTGGCGCACGCTCGGGCAGGATGGCGTAGCGGCCCGAAAAGGCGAGCACGCGGCTGGCCAGGCCATCTTCGGCACTGACGGCTTCAAGCGCCATGATCGCGCCTTGGGAGAAGCCAAACAGCGCTGTGCCGTTGGGCGCAATGTCGTGCCTTTTTTGCTGCTCCCGGATCCACTGCATCAGGCGCGGCAGCGCGGCATGGGCGCGTTCGACACGGTTGAAGTCGGTCACATCCTTGATGGAGAACCACTGTCGGCCTGCCGCCGTGGGCGCGGCATCGAATTCGTCGAACCCATCGGGGATGAGAATGAGCGACTGCTCAAATGCGTCATGCAGATGCCGGCCCACGCCCACCATGTCTTCGGCACTCGCGCCCACGCCGTGCAGCAAGATGAACATCTGCTGCGGCTTTTCGCCTTGGGGCAGTTGGGGGGCAATGGTGATGGTGCGGTGTTCACTCATGGTGTTCTTTCATGGACAAGGCCACCGCCTCGGCGACCTTGATGCCGTCAATCGCGGCCGACATGATGCCGCCGGCATAGCCCGCACCCTCGCCCGCCGGAAAGAGCCCCGGCGTGTTGATGCTCTGGTAGCGCTGCGGATGCGCCTCCTTGCCCCGGTCTTCGAAGCGCTGAATGCGAATGGGCGACGAGGTGCGCGTTTCCACGCCGGTGAGCATGGCGTCGGGCATGTCAAAGCCCGCAATCTGGCGGCCAAACACGGGCAGGGCTTCGCGGATGGCCTCGATGGCGTACATGGGCAGCGCGGGCTGGCCCGGATTCGTGAGGTCGGTGAGGTGCACGCCTGGCTTGTACGAGGGCTGCACCGTGCCGAGCTGCGTGCTGGCCCGTGCTTGCAAATAGTCGCCCACGCGCTGGCCGGGGGCTTGGTAGCTCATGCCGCCCAGCGCATAGGCCCCGCTCTCCAGCGCACGCTGGAAGCGCACGCCCGCCAGCGGGTGGTCACGCTCGCGCTCACCCACCAAGGGCTTGCCCGTGGCATCAAAGTCGAAGTCTTCGGGATTGATGCCCACCACGATGCCGGCGTTGGCGTTGCGCTCGTTGCGGCTGTACTGGCTCATGCCGTTGGTGACGACGCGGCCCTCTTCCGACGTGGCGGCCACCACCGTGCCGCCGGGACACATGCAAAAGCTGTACACGCTGCGGCCATTTTTGGCGTGGTGCACCAGCTTGTAGTCGGCCGCGCCCAGCTCGGGGTGTCCGGCAAAGGGGCCGAAGCGGGCGCGGTCGATCACGCTTTGCGGGTGCTCGATGCGAAAGCCCACCGAGAAGGGCTTGGCCTGCACGAACACGCCACGGGCATGCAGCATCTCGAAGGTGTCGCGGGCACTGTGGCCGATGGCCAGCACCACGTGGCGGGTGGCGATTTCTTCGCTGTGGCCATCGCTGTTGCGCACCTGCACGGCCTGCACTTCGCGCGTGGTGGTATCGAGCAGGAGGTCGGTGACTTGCGTGCCAAAGCGCACTTCGCCACCGAGGGCGATGATGGTCTGGCGCAGATGCTCCACCACCTGCACGAGGCGGAAGGTGCCCACGTGCGGCTTGCTCACGTACAGGATTTCTTCGGGCGCGCCGCCCTTGACCATTTCGGCCAGCACCTTGCGGCCATGGAACTGCGGGTCTTTCACCTGGCTGTAGAGCTTTCCGTCAGAGAACGTGCCCGCGCCGCCTTCGCCAAACTGCACATTGCTGTCGGTCTTGAGCTGGCTCTTGCGCCAAAAGCCCCAGGTGTCCTTGGTGCGCTCGCGCACTTGCTTGCCACGCTCCAGCACGATGGGCTTGAAGCCCATCTGCGCCAGCGTGAGCGCAGCGAACAGGCCACAGGGGCCGGTGCCAATGACCACGGGGCGGGAAGCCTCGACTGACTCAGCGCGAACAGGCTGCGGGGACGCAACGGCCTCGCCTTTTTCCCGCGCTTGCGCCACAAAGTGGTAGCGCATATCGGGCGTGGGGTTGAGGTGCGCGGCCAGCGCTTTGTTCGCCTTGGCTTTTTCCAGCAGCGTGGCGTTGTCGCGCGTGAGCACATCCACCGTGTAGATGAAATGGATGTCGCTCTTCTTGCGGGCATCAAACCCGCGGCGGAACACGGTGAAGTCCAGCAAATCCGCGCTGGCAATGCCCAACTTCTGCACAATCGCCTGCCGCAAGGCTTCGGGCGGGTGCTTGAGCGGGAGCTTGATCTCGGTCAGGCGCAGCGTGCGCGGCGCTCCGGCCTCACCCGCAGGCAAATCCAGCGGGGGCAGGGGCAGCGTGGCAGGTTTGGGGTGCGCAGGGGCAGCTTGCGCAGCGATGGAATCGGTCGGTTCGGTCATGGTGGCAACGCCTTCACGGCGGCAGGTGACTGGGGGCTTTATTGTGATTCATCCACGAGCGCGAATCCTTGCTTCAGCCGCACAGGCGATCCCCGATCAAGGAATCGAGCTGGCGTCGCGCCTTGGGCTCGTAAACCCGCGCGACCAAAACCGCCACCCCAACAATGACACCCAGGCTCAGAGCCAGTGCCAGCAGGGGCGGAATCGAAGGCAGTGCCCGGACGATTTCGTTGGTCATCGAAACACTGGCGTTCTCGTGCAGCAGATACAGCGGGTAACTGATCGCCCCCAGCCAGACCAGTGGTCGCGCAGCAAAGAGTTTGGCCAACGCCGGAAACAGGCAGCCCCCCACAAACAGCAGCCCCGTCAAGAGACTGACCTGCATATCGAGGGGGTTGGAGAGCTTGCCCATGACGCAGACCAGCGCCAGCATCACCAACGCAGTGCTCAGCCAGACCTGTCGCCCCGTACGCCGGTACTCATAGATGGCCGCCCCAATGGCGAACCAGCCAAAGTAGTCCAGCGACAGCGCCCCCATTACCGACAAGACACCCGCTCCCCAGCCTTGCAGCAGATAGCCGTGACTGAGCAGAGAATTCAAGCCCCAATAACCAACATGGCTGGCACACAACAAAGGCAGCAGCCATTGCCGGCCCAATACAAAGTAGGCAAATGCGGCCAGCAAATAGAACTTCACCTCAACAAACATTGACCAGAACGAGCCCTCCAGCATCTGGAACTCATGCCCCGTCAGCCAACTCCAGACACCTGGGGCCACGAGGCTGATACCCGGAAGGAGCGAGCTTGCGTCCAGCAGCGGATTGGTTTTCACCGTCCACAACCCGGACACGGCAAAGATCAGCAGGGAGCAAAGCAGCATGGCCGGGAATAGTCTTTTCCAGCGCCGAAACAGAAACTCTGTAACGTGGCGACTGCTGTCAAGGGACTGATAGATCACATAGCCCGAAATCAGGAAGAAGAGCTGAACGCCGTAACCCCCGTATTTGAACAAGGCGACATCGGCCCAAGCTGAACCGTGTGGCAAGAGCGATGCCCAACGGCTGAAGACGTGGTACAGAATGACCCACACAATGGCCATGCCGCGCATGCCATCGAGATGGGAAATGCGCGAGCCAGCCCCAGTCACTCGCGCACTTTCCTGGCCTGGGTTGCCCTCAACTCGCCCTTGATGTGCCGAGTGACGGCTGGCATTGATCAACACTCGTCAGTGCTGTGTCCGGGCGAGGGTTGCACCGGCACATGGTGGCGCAGGCCCACTTGCTTGTTGTGCTCGTTGACGAACACCAGTTCGGGCTCGTGGCCCTTGACCTGGTCTTCGTGCACCTGCGCGAAGGCGGCGATGATGAGCAGGTCGCCCACGCTGGCGCGGCGTGCGGCCGAGCCGTTGACGGAAATCATGCCCGAGCCGCGCTCGCCCTTGATGGCGTAGGTGATGAAGCGCTCGCCGTTGTTGATGTTCCAGATGTGGACTTGCTCGTTTTCGCAGAGGTTGGCGGCATCCAGCAGGTCTTCGTCAATCGCGCAGGAGCCTTCGTAGTGCAACTCGCACTGGGTGACCGTGGCGCGGTGGATTTTGGATTTCAGCAGGGTACGAAACATGTTCTTGTTCCCAAAAGGGTCTTCTTCAAGGAGCGCGGTCAGCGCTTTTCATTGACCAGTATGGTGGGCGCTGCCACCGCGCTGGTGTGCGGATAGTCGAGACTGTAGTGCAAACCACGGCTCTCGTGCCGGGCCTTGGCCGAGCGCACGATAAGGTCGGCCACTTGCACCAGGTTGCGCAGCTCCAGCAAATCGCGGCTGACGCGGAAATGCGCGTAAAACTCCTGAATCTCCTCGGAGAGAAGTTGCAGGCGGTGCGCCGCACGCTCCAGGCGCTTGTGCGTGCGCACGATGCCCACGTAGTCCCACATGAAGCGGCGCAATTCCTCCCAGTTGTGGGAGATGACCACTTCTTCATCGGAGTCGGTCACGCGGGAGTCGTCCCAGTCACGCAGGTTGAGGTCTTCCGAGCCAGGGGCGCTGAGCAGGAACTCCACCGCGCTGCGGGCCGTGACCATGCATTCGAGCAGCGAGTTGCTGGCCAGGCGGTTGGCCCCGTGCAGGCCCGTGCAGGCGGCTTCGCCAATCACGTACAGGTGGGCCACGTCGGTGCGGCCCGCCATGTCGGTGAGCACGCCACCGCAGGTGTAGTGCGCGGCGGGCACCACCGGAATGGGCTCGCGCGTGATGTCGATGCCCAGGCTCAGGCAGCGCTCGAAGATATTGGGGAAGTGCTCCTTGATGAAGGCTTCGCCCTTGTGGCTGATGTCCAGGTGCACGCAGTCGAGACCGTGCTTTTTCATCTCGTAGTCGATGGCACGGGCCACGATGTCACGCGGGGCCAGCTCGGCACGCGCGTCGTGGTCGGGCATGAAGCGGTGGCCCGCCTTCGCACCCGCATTGGGCGGCAGCACCAGCCGCCCGCCTTCGCCGCGCACGGCCTCAGTGATAAGAAAGGATTTTTCGCGTGGGTGGAACAGGCAGGTGGGGTGGAACTGCATGAACTCCATGTTGGCCACACGACAACCGGCGCGCCACGCGGCAGCGATGCCGTCGCCCGAGGACGTGTCGGGGTTGGTGGTGTAGAGGTATACCTTGCCCGCACCCCCCGTGGCGAGGATGGTGTGACGCGCCGCGAAGGTGTCCACGCGGTTGGCCTCGATGTTGAGCACATAAGCCCCCGCGCATGCCCGCTCGCGGGCCACGCGGCCCGTGCTGTCGCGCCGTGCGGTGATGAGGTCCACCAGCGTGTGCTGCTCGAAGATGTCGATGTTGGGATGCTCTTGTGCGGCCTGGATCAGCGTTTTCTGCACCGCCGCACCGGTGGCATCGGTGGCATGCACGATGCGCCGGTGGCTGTGCCCGCCTTCGCGGGTGAGGTGCAAGTGCCCGTCTTCGGTGGAGAAGGGCACGCCCATGTCGATGAGCCAGCGTACCGACTCGGGCGCACGCTCGACGATGAAGCGCACGGCTTGTGCGTCGCACAGGCCCGCACCCGCCACCAGCGTGTCTTGAATGTGCGACTCAAAGCTGTCGGTCTGGTCCATCACGGCGGCGATGCCGCCCTGCGCCCAGCCGCTCGACCCATCGGCCACGGTGCGCTTGGTGATGATGGCCACCTTCTGCCCCTGGCTGGCGAGCGCCAGCGCGGCGGTGAGGCCGGCGAGACCGCTGCCGATGATGAGTGCGTCGTGCTGGTACATGGTGATGGGGAGAGGCATGGTCAGACCGGCGTGTAGGCCAGCCGCACATAGATGGGCGCAAAAGCCTCGGCCTGCGTGAGTTCGATGAGGTTTTCTTTCGCCAGCTCCAGCATGGCGATGAAGGTCACCACCAGCACGGGCACGCCCTTGCCGGTGTCGAAAAGGTTTTCGAACTCGACAAACTTGCGGCCTTGCAGCGCCTTGAGCACCATGCTCATGTGCTCGCGCACCGAGAGTTCTTCGCGGGTGATCTTGTGGTGCGTGACCAGCTTGGCGCGGCGCAAAATATCTCGCCAGGCCTCTTGCAGATCGACCACATGCACGTCCGGGAAGCGCGGCGTGAGGGACTGCTCGATGTACACCTGCGCGCGCAGCACGTCGCGGCCCATTTGCGGCAGGTCGCTGATCTTTTGCGCGGCGAGTTTCATCTGCTCGTATTCGAGCAGGCGGCGCACCAGCTCGGCACGCGGGTCTTCCGGCTCCTTGCCGTCGTCCGTCTTCTTGGGCGGCAAGAGCATGCGCGACTTGATCTCGATAAGCATGGCCGCCATCAGCAGGTACTCGGCGGCCAGCTCCAGATTCTTGGCGCGGATTTCATCGACATAGCTCAAGTACTGGCGCGTGACCGCCGCCATGGGGATGTCGAGGATGTTGAAGTTCTGCTTGCGGATCAGGTACAGCAGCAAATCCAGCGGCCCCTCGAAGGCCTCGAGGAAGACCTCCAGCGCGTCGGGCGGGATGTACAGATCGGTGGGCAGGGCGAACAGCGGTTCGCCGTACAGGCGGGCCAACGCCACCTGATCCACCACCGTGGGCAGACCGGGAATGTCAGAACTGGCTCGCGCTTCGGGTGCGGATGGTTCGGCAGTGATGTCAGACACGATCCGGCACTCGAAAAAGAGAAAGCGTCAACGCCCGTGTCAGGCGTTGGTCTGATAGACGTAGGGCTTCTGGCGCACGCGGGCAGCCTGCTGCTCTGACTGGGCTTGGCGGTCGAGTTGCTTGTCCCACAAGAGGGCGCGGCCTTCGCGTTGACCGGCCTCCAGCTCGGGGTTGGCCTTTTTCAGCGAGTCCAGAAACTGGGTCACTTCAGAAGAATACTGGGGGCGGTAAAAGATGGACATATACGGTACATTCCACGTGAATTTGGCGATTTTACCCATGTACACCCGAAGGAAACTGACCATGGCTTGGCTGGGCTCTTTGCTGGCACTGCTCACAGGCTGCAACCCGCTGGCGATTGGGCAAATCAAGGTGGGCCTGTCCAGCCGCGCCGACGTGCTGCGCCTGATGGGCCAGCCCGAATCGGTTCGCAAGGAAAGCGCGGGCATCTGGGCCGGGGCCGACTTGCTCGAATACAGCGGCCAGCCCGAAGGCACGCAAAACTGGCTCATCGTGGTGGGCGCGGACGACATCGTCAAAGAGGTGCGCCAGCGCCTCACGGCTGACAATTTCGCCAAGGTGTTTCCGGGCATGAACCTCGACGACGTGCGAAGCCTGCTCGGCAAACCTGCCAAAGTGAACACCTACGCACTCTCGCCCAACCGCTTTGTCGAATGGCGCTACCTGCAGCCGCCCAACGAGGTGATGATCTTCACCGTGGAGTTGGACCCGCAGCAACGCGTGGTCAAGGCCAGCTCGGCGCGCGACAATGCGCAGGATTTGCGGGGCGGTTAAACGCCCAACACGCTGTCCGCCAAGCGCCACCACAGCCCAAGGGGTCATGCCCCCGCCCCTACAATCATCCCGTGAACCCCCTCAATATCCTCAACGCCGATCTGCATTGCCACTCCGTCGTGTCTGACGGCACTCTCACACCCGAAGTACTCGCCGAGCGGGCCAAGACCCACGGGGTGGAGTTGTGGGCACTGACCGATCACGACGAGGTCGGCGGCATTGCCCGCGCCCGCGCAGCCGCCAAGGCGCAAGGGTTGACCTATCTCACGGGCGTGGAAATTTCAGTCACCTTTGCCGACACCACGGTGCACATCGTGGGCCTGGGCTTTGACGAAACCAACGAGGCGCTGGTACAGGGGCTGGCCCGCACGCGCGGTGGCCGCGACGAGCGTGCCCGCGAGATGAGCGCGGGCCTCGCCAAAGTGGGCATTCACGGCGCGTATGAGGGCGCACTCAAGTACGTGGGCAACCCCGACCTGATTTCGCGCTCGCACTTTGCCCGTTTTCTGGTGGAGTCGGGCGTGTGCAAGGACATCTCCGAGGTGTTCCGCAAATACCTCACTGAGGGCAAGCCGGGTTTTGTACCCCACCGCTGGGCGACCCTGGCCAACGCGGTGAAATGGATCACCGGCGCCGGGGGCATGGCGGTGATCGCCCACCCTGCCCGCTACGACTTCACACCCAACGAGGAATACGCGCTGTTTTCGGAATTCAAGACGCATGGCGGCCAGGGCGTGGAAGTGCTCACCGGCAGCCACAGCGCCGCCGAGGCACTGAAATACGCACAAACCGCCAAGGAGTTTGGCCTGTTCGCCTCGCGCGGCAGCGACTTCCACAGCCCCGACGAATCGCACTGCGAGCTGGGCAGCCTGCCGCACCTCACGGGCGACCTCACGCCGGTGTGGCACGCGCTGGCTGATCGCGTGGAGTGCTGATTGGGCAACCGCGCTTCGGCCCACCACCACAAATCGCCAGACGAAATACGGGGCATTCTGCTGGCCATCATGGCCGTGATCTGCTTTGCCTCCATGGACACCACCGTCCGCTGGGCCAGTGCAAGCATTCCGCTGCTGGTGGCCCTGTGGTTTCGCTACGTTTTCCAGGCTTTCACCACCACCGCAACCTTCTGGCCGAGTCAGAGGGGTCGCCTGTTCCACACCCGACATCCCTGGTTGCACCTGCTGCGCGGCTTGCTGCTGCTGTTGACCAGCGGATTTGCGTTCTTCAGCCTCAAGTACATCCCGGTGGGCGAGTTCACGGCCATCATCATGGTCGTGCCCATCATCGTCACGCTGTTTGCGTCGTGGCAGTTCAAGGAGCATGTGTCCGTGCTGCGATGGCTGCTGGTGCTGGGCGGGTTTGCTGGCGTGCTCATCATCGTGCGCCCCGGCCACGACAGTTTTGGCTGGGTCTGGCTGCTTCCGCTGGGCTGTGTGGTCAGCAATACCTGGTTCCAGTTGCTGACCAGCCGCATGACCAAGACGGAAAATCCGGCCACCCTGCACGCCTACACGGGCTGGGTGGGCATGGTGGTCTGCTCCATCGGCTTGCCCTGGGCCTGGGAGGCTATCCACGGCTGGATGCCATGGTTCTGGATGGCCGTGATTGGTGCACTGGGCACGCTCGGCCACTTCCTGCTGATTCAGGCCTATGCCAGAGCCCCGGCATCTGTGATCACGCCCTACATGTATGTACAGATCGGTGTGGCCATGACTTTGGGCTTTGTCGTCTTCCATCACATTCCCGATGGTTTTGCCC
>JBJOKU010000016.1:0-10892 GCA_046045925.1 Pseudomonadota bacterium | reverse complement strand
GCGCGGATCAGGGCCTGATACGCAAAGGGTGGCATCTGCGCGGCTTCGCGGTCGGCGAGTTCGCGCTTGGCAAAGCCGGGGTAATCGTGTCTTCTGAGTGCGGTAAACAGCGGGTGTTCGGGCGAAAAGGTTTGTATCCACAACGCAGGCTCGCGGGTGAGCGAGGCATCGCGCCCGGCGCGTCCGGCCACCTGCATGAGCAGCGAAAAAAGGCGTTCGCCCGCGCGGAAGTCGCCGCTGAAGAGGCCCGCGTCCACATTCACCGCAGCCACCAGCCCGATGCGGCGGAAGTCGTGGCCCTTGGCCACCATTTGCGTGCCCACCAGCACATCTACCTCGCCGCTGTGGATGGCCGCGAGCTGTGTTTCGAGACTGCCTTTGAGCTTTGTGGTGTCAGCGTCCATGCGGGCCACACGCAGCGGCTCGCCGTTGGCGCGTGCGGTGTCAGCCAATAGGGCGATGAGTTGCTCTTCGAGCTGCTCGGTGCCGCGCCCCTGTGTGCCGATGTCGGGGTTGCCGCAAGTGGGGCAGGCGCGGGGCACGCGGTGCGTCACGCCGCAGTGGTGGCAGCGCAGGGTGCGGTCGATCTTGTGAAAGACCTGCGTGGCGCTGCAATGGGCGCAGTCACTCTTCCAGCCGCAGGCGTTGCAGTGCAGCACGGGTGCATAGCCGCGCCGGTTGAGCAGCACCAGTGTTTGCTCGCCACGCTGGGCGCGGGCCTGGATTTCGGCCAGCAGCGCGCCCGCAAACAGCGTGCCCTTGGGTTGCAAGCGCATGTCCACCAAGCGCACGGCGGGCAGCGGCGCGGCACCAATGCGCTCGGGCATGGCGAGCAACTGGTAGCGTCCGGTCTGCGCGGCGTGCCAGCTCTCCAGCGAGGGCGTGGCCGAGCCCAGCAGCACGCGGATGCCCTCGTTGTGGGCGCGGTAGATGGCGAGGTCGCGCGCCGAGTAGCGTGCGCCGTCTTGCGCCTTGTAGCTGGGGTCGTGCTCTTCATCAACCACGATGAGCTTCAGGTTTGGCATCGAGGCAAACACGCCCAGCCGCGTGCCCAGCACAATGCGGGCCTGGCCGCTGTGCGCCAAGAGCCAATTTTTGGTGCGCTGGGCCGGGGTGAGGCCGCTGTGCAGGGCCACCACGGCTTGCGGGCCGTGCGTGGCGCTGAATCGCGCCTCAAAGCGCTCAATGAGCTGTGGCGTGAGGTTGATCTCGGGCACCAGCACCAGCGCCTGTGCGGCGGGCTGCTCGTTGAGCAACGAAGCCGCTGCATGCAAATAAACCTCGGTCTTGCCACTGCCTGTGACGCCAAAGAGCAGCGCGGGCTTCTCGCCCGTCCATTGCGAGAGCACTTGGGCTTGGGTGGCGGTGAGTTCTGGCGCGTCGGGGGCTTGCCCGGCTTCAGCCGTGGTGGCCTTGCGCTTCAGGCGGCGCTGCAATTGCTCGGTGTCAAAGCCGCGCAGTTGCGGCGGCAGGGCGGCGAGCGCCACCTCGCCCACGCTGCGCTGGTAGTAGCGGGCGGCAAATTCGATGAGTTGCCGCCAAGACGCGACCAGCGGCGGCAGTTGTTGCAGCACCGCAGCAAGGGGCTTGATCTGGCTGGCTTCAATGTCAGCCGGTGGTTCGCTGCCGCAGGCCCAGACCACGCCCAGCCTTTCCGCTTTGCCAAGCGGCACACGCACCAGCGTGCCGGGCGTGAGTGGGGACTCGCTTGAATAGCTCAGCACATCGCCCAGCGCACTGTGCGCAGGGGTGGAAAGGGCGACGGAGATGAAGTGCATGAACTTGGCGGTGGTTTCTCGAATTCACTTTGCCTTTTGCGGCTAAGTGCTTGATTTTGCTTGTGGCCGGGAGTCGCCCACACAGACTGTGGATAACTTTGTTGAAATCTTGCCGCCCTCAGCCCGCAAGCCCTGAAAAATCAAGCACTTCGACAGATTGCCCGGAAAAGTGGCAGTCCGATGACCCCATATAAATCAACAACTTAGCGGGCGCCCGGCGAGTGAGCTGGTGGGAAAACATATTTCTGAAGTCTGGTGCGCCGCAACACTTTTTTTGTGTATAAGTGCCCTCGACTTGCATAAAAAGCTTGACAAGGGCCGAACGTCGCGGCGGGGCCGATGGCTTGCTGATTTCTTGCTATCAATTTTCAACTGGCTCACCGGCGTGAAATTTGTCAAGCCTTGTTGCGCAGAAACCGCGAGTGCTCGTGCACCGTGTCCACCAGCACTTTGACATTCTCGGGCGGGGTGAATTGGCTGATGCCGTGGCCGAGGTTGAAGATGTGGGTCGAGCCCTTGCCCGCACCCATGTGGGGCTTGCCAAAGCTGTCGAGAACGCCACGCGCTTCGGCCGCGATTTGCGCGGGCTGGGCGAACAGCACATTGGGGTCGATGTTGCCTTGCAGCGCGTGGGTGCTGCCCACGGTGGCGCGGGCGTGCGCGAGGCTCACCGTCCAGTCCAGGCCCAGCACGTCGCAGTCCAGCGATTGCATGGATTGGAGCCACAGGCCGCCGCCTTTGGTGAAGACGATGCGTGGCACGGGTGCGCCATCCACACCGGTGCGCTTGAGCTGCGCGAGCACGCGCTTGGTGTAGGCCAGCGAGAATTCCTGGAATTTGCCGTCGGCGAGCACGCCGCCCCAGCTGTCGAAAATCATCACGGCCTGCGCGCCCGCGTCGATCTGCGCGTTGAGATATGCGGCCACGGCATCGGCATTGATGGCCAGCATGCGATGCATCAGGTCGGGGCGCTGGTACATCATGGTTTTGACGAGTCGGTAGTCGTCGCTTCCCTTGCCTTCGACCATGTAGCAGGCCAGCGTCCAGGGGCTGCCCGAGAAGCCGATCAGCGGCACGCGGCCATTCAGGGCCTTGCGGATGGAGGTGACGGCATCAAACACATAGCGCAGCTTGTCCATGTCCGGCACGGCGAGCTCGGCCACCGCTGCCTCGTCACGCACGGCCTTGGCAAAGCGCGGGCCTTCGCCCTGTGCGAACGACAGGCCCAAGCCCATGGCATCGGGCACGGTGAGGATGTCCGAGAACAGGATGGCCGCGTCAAGCTCGTAGCGTTCCAGGGGCTGCAAGGTTACCTCGGTGGCGTAGTCCACGTTCGTGGCCAGGCCCATGAAACTGCCGGCCTTGGCGCGGGTGGCGCAGTACTCGGGAAGGTAGCGTCCCGCCTGGCGCATCAGCCACACGGGCGTGTAGTCGGTGGCCATGCCAAGACAGGCTTGCAAAAAGGTGTTGTTTTTGAGTGGAGAGAATGTGGAGGACTGCATGGGCGCAATTGTCTCAGGACTCTGGGGCTGCTACATTTTTGTGCAATATGCACGAAGCCTTCCTGACTCCACAAATCGGCCACATTCGGAGCGTCGTTGCATTGCACAATCGCGGCCTTCACAAGCAGCGGCCTCTCCGTTGCACAAGTGTTTGCAGATGACATCACTCACGACTTCTTGCGCCAAGGCCAGCTTCGATAGGGTCGGGCAGACCGTCCGACTTGTGGCCGTCTGGCTGCGGGCCAGGCTGGCCCGCGCCGGGTGCGCCCTCGTGCTGGGCCTGGGGTGGGCGGGTGCCGTGTGGGCCGCACCGCCCTCGTTTGCCTTTTATTACGCCGACGATATTCCCTACGAGAGCCTGGGCGCCTTCGACTACGCCGTGCTGGAGCCAGGGCATGTTGATCAGGCACAGGCCCGTTTGCGCATGGACCCGCACACCCAGATCGTGGCCTATCTGAGCGTGGGCGAAGTGCACCCCTCACGCCCTTACTTTGCGCAAATGCAGGCCGCGTGGAAGCTGGGAGAAAACCCGGCCTGGCAGTCGGTGGTGGTGAATCTGGCCGATGCGGGCTGGCGGCAGTTTTTCATCGAGCAGGCGGTGGCACCGCTCTGGCAGCAGGGATACCGGGCGTTTTTTCTGGACACGCTCGACTCGTTTTATCTGGTGGCCAAAACCCCGCAGCAACAGCAGGCGCAAATCGACGGACTGGCGCGGTTGATCGAGGACATCCGCGCCCGCTACCCCCAGGCGCAACTGGTGCTCAATCGCGGTTTTGAAGTGCTGCCGCGCGTGCACAAGCATGCGATGGCGGTGGCTGCCGAGTCACTGTTTCGCGGACACGACGCAGGCCGCCAGCAATATGTGGAGGTGGCCGAGAAAGACCGCGAATGGCTCTGGGGCCAGTTGCGCAAAGCGCGTGACGACTACAAATTGCCGGTGATCGCCATTGATTACGTGCCCGCCGGGCAGCGCGAGCTGGCGCGGCAAACGGCCGAACGCATCAAGGCGCTGGGCGCGATTCCGTGGGTGGCGACACCGGGGCTCGATAGCCTGGGCGTGGGCCAGGTGGAGGTGATGCCCCGGCAGGTGCTGGTGTTGCACGACGAGCCCGGCCATTGGCGCATGGTCTCGCTGCACGAGGCGCACCGGCTGGGAGCCATGTCGCTCAATCATCTGGGGCTGGAGCCCGAATACGTGCCGGTGTCGTCGAGCCGTCTGAAGACACTGGCCAGCAGGCCGCTGGCGGGGCGCTATGCGGGCGTGGTGGCATGGTTCCACCCCGAGGTCTATCCGTCGCAAGCTGAAGTGCCCCAGGTGCTGCGGGCGGCCCGTGCCCAAGGGGTGGCGCAAGTCTGGATGGGCTCGCTCCCGCCCGATGCGGTGCTCACGGAGATGGGGCTGGAACGCAAGCAAAGTGCCACGGCTGTGGTGGCGAGATCACTCGAAAAGAACAAGGCCTATCTTGATTTTGAAATCAAGGCCCGCTTGCCCAAAACGTTCGAGCAGCCATTGCGGGCTCCCCGGGGGCCGGGTGCCGAGGTCTGGCTGAGCGTGCTGGGCGAGGCAGGACAGCGCGAAGACGTGATTGCCCTGACTCCGTGGGGCGGATATGCGACGGGGCGGCACTGGAAGGTGGAGTTGTTGCAAAACGAGGGAATGCGCTGGGTGATGAACCCCCTGGCGTTTTTTCGCCAGGCCCTGCAACGCGATGCGCGCTGGCCGCAGCCGGATGTGACCACGGAGAATGGCCGCCGCCTGCTGATGATTCATGTCGATGGCGATGGTTTTGCCAGTGCTGCCGAGTTGCCGGGTGCTCCGCTGGCCTCGCGTGTCATGCTCGACGACTTCCTGCGCCGCTATCCGCTGCCCTCCACGGTGTCGGTGATCGAGGCGGAAATTTCGCAACAGGGCATCTACAGCGGTGAATCGTCGCGCACCCGCGAGATCGCCAAAGCCATCTTCCGGCTGCCGCATGTGGAGGTGGCGAGTCACACCTTCAGTCATCCGTTTTACTGGGCCGACCTGGAGACGGGTGTACAGACACCCGGGCGCAAGCTGGCGCTGGACATCAAAGGCTACAAGTACAGCGCCGAGCGCGAAACGGCCGGCTCCGCGGAGTACATCAACCGCGAACTGGCCCCGCCGGGCAAGCGCACCAAAATGCTGCTCTGGAGCGGCGACACCCAGCCACTGGCCGGGGCGCTCAAGGCAAGCTGGGCGGCTGGCCTGCTCAACATGAATGGCGGTTACACCACCATCACCCGCGACGAGCCCAGCCTGGGTCTGGTGGCACCGCTGGGCATGATGAAAGAGGGCTACTACCAGATTTATGCGCCCAACCAGAACGAGAACGTTTACACCAATCTCTGGACAGGCCCTTTCTATGGCTACGAGCGCGTGATCGAAACCTTCGAGATGACCGACAAGCCGGTGCGTCTCAAACCCGTCAATATCTACTATCACACCTACATCGCCAGCAAGAAGGCCTCGATTGCCTCGCTGCACAAGGTGTACCAGTGGGCCATGTCCAAGCCGCTGTTTGCCACCCACGCCAGCGAATACGCGCAACGCGTCATGGAGTGGCGGCGTGCCACCGTGGCCCGCGATGGTGCCTTGTGGCGACTGCGCTCGGGTGGTGCCCTGCTGCGGCAGTGGCGGCTTGACGATCCTGCCGCGCTGGAGGGCTGGAAGGGCGCACACGGAGTGGCCGGATTCGCGCAGCACGAGGGTGTGGTGTACCTGCATGCCGAAAGCGACAGCGTCAGCAGCGCTGGGCAGGACAAACCCCGGCCCGCCTACCTGATGGATGCCAATGCCCGTCTGGTCTCATCGCAGTGGCAGGCCGCGGGTCTGGAGTGGCGGCTTGAATTTGAAGGCCACATGCCCTTGCGGGCGCGTTTGCATGCACCGCGCTGTGAAGCGCAGGCAGAGGGCAAGTCGGGGGGGCTGCGCACCAGGCGGGTTGCGCAGGAGTTGCAACTGGAAGGAGCCTTGGGTGGCCGACAAGTCGTCGTACTCCGTTGCGCCGGGTGATGCCAGCCGCAGCCGCGTGCTCTCGCTCGGGGCCTTGCTGGCCCTGGTGCTGCTTTCGCTGGTGGGGCTGGCGCTGGTGTTTCCGCGCGAAGACCTGTTCAACCGCCTGCGCTCTGATTCGGCCAATACCGATCCGGCACTGACTGTGGCCTATCTGCGCAACATCGTGCGGGTGGAGCGCACTGACACTGACCTGCGCCTGTTGCTGGCAGAAAAACTCGCCGCCCAGCGCGACTTTGATGGCGCGATGCAGGCACTCACGGAGGCACAAGCCCATTTGCAGACCCCCGCCCAGCGCCAGAACTGGGAGCAGGCGCGGGCCATGTTGCTGTGGAGACAATACGAAGACGAGCGTGCAGGCAAGCCCGCAGGCGAGCGGGCGGCCTATGACGCGCAAATGACCCCGGCGCTGCTGGCCCAGGTGGCGCAGGTGCAGCAGGCATCGCGCCTGATGGCCTTGGTGGATGTGAGCATACGCAGCGAAAACAAGGCCCTGCTCAAGGCCCTGCTGGAGCGGGCGGGGCAATTGCGTACCGCCACGTTCACCGAGCTGGGCAACGCCGCCAAGGTGGCGCTCGGCCAGGGGTTGTTCAGCACCTCGGCGCAACTGTACTTTGCGGCCCGTGACAAGCTGGCCGACAGCGAGGCCCGCAACCGCATGGCCATGCTGGGCGTGAAGTCGCTGCTGGCCGGGGGTGATCCGGTAGCCGCCTTCGAAGCTGCCCGCAGCAAGCTCGACGCTCTGAGCCCGCAAGGCCCCTTGCGATGGGATTTGCTGCGTCTGGGGCTGGGTGCCGGGCGCAGCAGCGACGTGGCGGGCATGTTGCAGTTGATGATGCCTGCGGACTTGTCTGCCCAGGAGCTGGCAACACGGTTTACCGCCGACCAGCTGGAGTTGGCGCGGGCAGTCTTTTTGGGCACCACCCAGCCAAGGCAGGCCCTCAGGGTGGTCCAGGCACAGCGGGTTCAGCAGCCGGGAGATCGGGCGCTGGCCGAGATGCAGGCCCAGCTCTCCGAATGGAGTGGTGACCCGGCACGGGCCATGGCCTTGTGGCGCGAACTGATGCAGGCGGGCTACGGCGAAAAGGCACTTGACGCGGTGTTCCGTCTCGGCCCCTCGCTGGGCGACGACGAAACACTGTTGATGGCCTGGCGGGCTCGCGCCCGCCAGCGTGCGCTCAGCGTGACGGAAGTCGGCCAGGTGGTGGCCGTGTATGAGCACATGGGCCTGCCCGGAAAAGCACTGGTCTGGCTGGACGAAGCCGGTGCCAGAAGCGGGATGGCATCGCAACGGGCGGCTCTGCTGGAGCGCATGGGCCGCAGCGCCGAAGCGGCCCGTACCCTGCTGGACGCGCGTGGCAAAGGCGAGCCTTGGTCGCGTGACGATGCCATGCGGGTGGCGCGCGGGCTGGCAAATCAGGGACGGTTTGAAGAGGGAACAGCAGCACTGCTGTCCTGGGCCGGGTCGGACGACGCCCGGCAGCCCCGGCAAGACCTGGGCTTGCTTGCAACAGACAGTGAAGCGCTGGACTTTCTCGGCGACATGGCCTGGGAGTCCGGCCAGGAAGGGGTGGCCTTGCAGGCCTACCGGCAGCTTTGGCAGGTTGCCCGCCACAGCAAGGAAGAATTGCCCCGCGAATACCAGGTTGAGCGCATGATGCGCACGCTGATGAGCGGGCATCAGTGGCAGCAAGCCCGCGAGCTGGCCGCCGAAATCTACCCCCGGCTGCGCAGCAACGCGCTGGTGCTCTGGTGGATGGACAGCTTGCAAGTGCAGGGGGACGGAAAATCCGATGTCAGCCTGCTCAAGGCCAGACTGAAAGACTGGGCGCGCCAGCTCGATGCGCAGCATTTGGCCCGTCTGGAGAATGACCCGCTCTTTCTGGCCCGCCGTGCCGGCCTGTATGCCCAAGTGGGTGAAATCCGGCAGGCCTTGGCGGACTACCGTGCTTCGCTGGCCCGCCAGCGGCAAGCCGACGTGGAAACCAGCTACTGGTGGTTGCTGATTGACCGTGGCGAGCGCCAGTTGCTGCGCGACGAAGTGCTGCCCCGGCTGGGGGCAGTGAGGTTGCTGCCGCAGTACCAGGAGGTTCTGGGAGCCAGTTTCATCGCGCTGGAAGAGCCCCGCCGGGCCGCCGAGTTCTACCATCGGCAGGCCCGTGAACGCAGCAAGGATTACCTGTGGCTGGTCAACTATGCCGATGTGCTGGATCAGGTGGGCAAAAACCAGCTTGCGGCAAGGGTACGCCAGCATGCCTGGGGGCTGGTGCGCACGCAACTGCGCGGCATGAAGGCTCCCGATCAGGAACGCGCCATGGAGGCCCTGCTGGTGCGCATGCGCCTGAGCGAGCCGCTGGCCAGCGGCAGCGAAAAAGAGCGCCTGTCGAGGTTTCTGGCCCAAGCTTGGCGCAAGGGGCAACTCAACGCGCAGCAGGCCCGGCAATACGAAGACTTGGTGGTTTCGTGGGCGCTGGCCGGTGAGCGTCACGAGCTGGCACGCCAATGGCTGCTGCGCCAGAGGGTGCTCAAGGCAGCCGGACCCGCACCGCAGCTTGCGACGGCCCAGGCTGCCCCAACCCCAACCACGGGCGATGCACAACTGCCCCGGCCCGACAGCCAAGGCGAGTTGGCCTTTGCGCTGGCCACGCGCGACAAACCCACTTTGCAGGAGTTGCTGCGAGCGGCTGACGCGGGGCGGTTCCGGATGCATTCGTATGACCGCTTGCAGGCTTACCGCATTCTGGGTCGCACCGAAGATGCCGTGACACTGGCGGTGCAACTGGCCCAGCGTGCGTGCGAGGGCGGCCTGCACGAGAGCGAGCAAGAGGCGATGGAGGCCGATTTGCTCAAGCTCGCCTCGCGGGCCAGTGGCACTTGGGAGACTCGCAACATGGGTGGCGTGCTCTCGCAACGTGGCTTGGATGCCCGTGCCAGTGTGGCCTTGGGCGATGGCTGGCGCCTGTTGGCCCGCCGCTCAGACCAAGCCCTGCAAACGCTCAACCCCGCGGTGCTGGCTGCGGTGCCAGCACGCAACCGCAGCCATGCCGTGGGCGTGTCGCACGAGCAGGGCGCAACGCAATGGCAGGCGCAGCTCACGCAGCAAAGCGCACTGGCCACCCTCAGCGGCCTGTTGCTGCGGCTGAGCCACGCGCTGGACCCGCGGCGCAATGTGATCGTCGAGCTGGGCTTGCGCCAAAGCACCGACGAATCGGCTGCGCTGGCGGCCGCAGGCGTGGCCGATCGCCTGAGCCTGCAATGGACGCAGCAACTCTCCAAAGAGCTGAGTCTGGATGCCCGCTGGGCTGTCAAGCGCTACGCCACGCAAAACCGCGTGCCGCTGGGCAGCGGGCAGGACTACGCGGCCAACCTCACCTGGCAGATTCATGGGCAGCGCCCGCAGTGGCAGGCCCGATTGGGCGTGCGGCGCAGCATGCAGAACATCGGCACACAAACCGACCCACTTGCCACCTTCATGAACCCGGCAGGCGTGGCACCCGGCGGATCGTTTTTTCTGGCACCCGGCAGTTCGGCGCTGAGTTTGTCGCTGGGCTACAACCTGCCCGAGGCGATGGATGTGCCGGGCGCTTACAGTAGGGCGCTGAGGCCCTGGGCCGAGGTGGGGGTGGAGCAATCACGCTCGGCTGGCGTGAGTGGCAGCACGGGGGTGCTGCGAGCCGGTGTCAGGGGCAGCGTGCTGGGGCGAGACCAATTGGTGCTGGGGCTGGATATCCGGCCCCAGCGCAGCGGTGGCTCCACGCGCGCAGCGCAGGTGCAATACGAATGGATAGGAGATCGATGATGAAAGCGCATTCCTGGATCAAGGCGGGCCGCAAATTGCTGGCCCTGTGTGCAATGGGCGCGTTCGCCGCCCTGCTGGTGGCTTGTGCGGTGACGCAGCAAACCCAGGGCGGGCTGCAGATCGCGCCGCAAGACAAAGTGGCGCTGCTGCCAGTGGCCAACCACACCGAAGTGCCGCAAGCGGGCCTGCGCGCCGAGGCGATTCTTGAGGTGAGCCTGCGCGCCAAGGGCGTGACGCAACTGCTGGTGTATCCGCCCGAGTTGAATCCGGAAAACCTGTTTGAACCCGCCGAGCGCAAGGCCCAGATCGAGGCCGAAAAGTGGGCGCGTGCGCAAGGCGTGCGCTACGTGGTGCTGGCCTCGGTGGAGGAGTGGCGCTACAAGGTGGGCGTGGATGGCGAGCCTGCCGTTGGGCTGGCTGTGCAGGTGAAAGATTTGAAGACCCGGCAGATCGTCTATGCCGCTACGGGCGGCAGTACCGGCTGGAGCCGCGAGGCGCTCACGGCGGTGGCCCAGAAACTCAGTACACGGCTGTTGTCGGGCTTGAGCGTGGGGACAGCCGAGTAACAACCAACGACGAGTTTCCCATGGACAGGCCCGATCTCCGCCCTGAAGACAGCAGCCACTTTGCCGATGCTGGCGAGACATCGTGGGGCGGTGACCCCACGGTGGGGCAAAACACGTTCATGCAGACGCTGCAAGCGCAGCGCGACAAAGAGTTTTCCAAACAGGCCGCCAATGGGCGGGCGATGGGCAGGCTGGAACGTTGGCACAAGATGG
>JBJOKU010000015.1:0-11129 GCA_046045925.1 Pseudomonadota bacterium | reverse complement strand
CACCGCCGGGATCACGAACTGCACACCGGGCTTTTGCTGTGCGATGTGGCGAGCGGCTTGCAAGAAGCGCGGCGCGATGTGTTCGATCTCGCTGGCACGGCTGCCAGGCAGCACCGCCACCACGGGCTGCTCTGAAACCAAACCCAGCTTGGCACGCGCAGCCAAGGCATCGGGCTGCATGGGAATGTGCGCGGCCAGCGGATGCCCCACATAAGTGGCCGCAATGCCGTGGCGTTCGTAAATCGCAGGCTCGAAAGGAAAGATGCACAGCACGTGATCGATCGCCTTGGCGATCTTGTGGATGCGCTCGGCCCGCCAGGCCCAGATGGAGGGGCTGACAAAGTGCACGGTAGGAATGCCTGCGGCCTTGAGATCGGTTTCAAGGTCGAGGTTGAAATCGGGCGCGTCCACGCCGATGAACAAGTCGGGCTTGTGTTGCAGCAACTGCGCCTTGAGTTGCTTTCGGATACCCACGATCTCGCGGTAGTGGCGTAGCACCTCAATGTAGCCACGCACTGCGAGTTTTTCGCTGGGCCAGTCGGCACGGAAGCCTGCTTCGATCATGCGCGGGCCACCGATGCCGTGGGCACTCAGGCCGGGCCAGCGTTGCTGGCAAGCCTTGAGCAGCAAGGCAGCCAGCATGTCGCCAGAGGTTTCTCCGGCGACGAGGGCAAAGTTTTTGGAAGAGGGATTCGCTGCAAGGCTCATGGCTGCGAGCCTTGTATCTCAGCGCACGATCCCGCGATGCGGCGACACGTCGCGGAGGAAGGCGTTCATCATCTCGACGTCGGCCTGTGCCTCGGGGTGGCTCTGGCGCAGAGCTTCAATCTGGGCGATGGATTCGTCGAGCTTGAGATCACTGCGGTACAGGGCCTTGTGCATGGCCTTCACCGCGCTGATGCGCTCTGCGCTGAAGCCACGGCGGCGCAGGCCTTCGAGGTTCATGCTGCGTGCACCCGCGGGTTGGCCCTGGCACATCACGAAGGGGGGCACATCGGCAAACAGCAGCGAACACATGGCCGTCATGGCGTGGGCTCCGACCTTGACGAACTGGTGCACCACGGTGAAACCACCGAGGATGACCCAGTCGCCAATGTGCACATGGCCGGCCAGTTGGCTGTTGTTGGCGAAGATGGTGTTGTTGCCCACCACGCAGTCGTGCGCGAGGTGGACATAGGCCATGATCCAGTTGTCGTTGCCGACGATGGTTTTGGCCAGATCGCCGGGTGAGCCGATGTTGAAAGTGCAAAACTCGCGGATGGTGTTGCGGTCGCCAATGACCAGCTCGCAAGGCTCGCCCGCGTACTTCTTGTCTTGCGGGATCGCGCCCAGGCTGTTGAACTGGAAGATGCGGTTGTCGCGGCCAATGGTGGTGTGGCCCTCGATGACGCAGTGCGCACCCACGGTGGTGCCCGCGCCCATCTTCACATGCGGGCCGATCACGCTGTACGGGCCCACGCTGACCGAACTGTCAAGCTCGGCCTTGGGGTCAATCAGGGCAGTGGGGTGGATGAGACTCACGCCTTGCCCCATCAGGCAATCGTGCGCATGGTGCACATCAGCTCGGCTTCGCAAGCCACGTCATCGCCCACGCGGGTCACGCCCGTGAACTTGAAGATGCCCGCTTTCATGCGGTCGAGCGTGACGCTCATCACGAGTTGGTCGCCGGGCTCGACCGGGCGCTTGAAGCGGGCACCGTCGATGCCGGCGAAGTAGTACACGGTCTTGTCGTCGGGGGTCACGCCCAGCGTCTCGAAAGCCAGCAGGGCCGCTGTTTGCGCCATGGCTTCGAGCATCAGCACACCCGGCATCACGGGGCGATGCGGAAAGTGGCCCGTGAAGAAGGGCTCGTTGATGGTGACGTTTTTCAGCGCCTTGATGCTCTTGCCCTTCTCGACTTCGAGAACACGGTCTACCAGCAGGATGGGGTAACGGTGGGGCAGTTTCTTGAGGATTTGATGGATGTCCATGATCGGGCGGCTCATTCGGGGCTCAGTTTTTCAGTTGTTGTTCGAGTGCGCGGATGCGTTCGCGCAACTTGGCCAATTGTCTCAGAGTCACGGCGTTCTTCTCCCACGAAGCGTTGTTATCAATGGGGAACACGCCGGTGTACAGACCGGGCTCTGTGATCGAGCGCATGACGGTGGTGCTGGCCGAGATATTCACGTGGTCGGCAATGCTCAGATGGCCGAGGATGACAGCCCCACCGCCCACGGTGCAATACGCCCCGATGGTGGCGCTGCCCGCCACGCCCACACACCCGGCCATGGCCGTGTGTTTGCCAATGCGCACGTTGTGGCCGATCTGGATGAGGTTGTCGAGCTTGACACCGTCTTCAAGAACGGTGTCTTGCAATGCGCCGCGGTCGATGCAGGTGTTGGCACCAATCTCCACATCGTTGCCGATGCGCACCGCGCCAAGCTGCTCGATTTTTTCCCACGACTTGTCGGCACGCGGCGCGAAGCCGAAACCATCGGCCCCGATGACCACGCCGCTGTGAATGATGCAGCGCTCACCGATGGCGCAGCCCTGCCCCACGGTTACGCGCGATGCCAGGCGGCTGTTCGCGCCAATCACTGCCCCCGCTTCAATGACGCACAGCGGCCCAATGCGGACACCAGCGCCAATGCGCGCCGTGGGGTGAACCACGGCACTGGGATGAATGAGGGGTTCGTCAGACCCGGACTCGCGCAGGCGAATCCATTGGGTCATGCGGGCGTAGTAGAGGTAGGGCTCGGGGGTGACGATGCAATCGCCGCGCTGGCGGGCCACTTCTGCCACGCCCGGGGCCACGATCACGCAACCCGCAGCACTGCGCTCAAGTTGCGCCTGGTATTTGGGATGGTTCAAAAAAGAAATCTGCGCAGCTTGCGCAGATTCGAGTGGGCTCAGACCCGAGATGAGGCGCTGCGGATCACCGTGGAGTTCGCCCCCGAGGGTCTGGACAAGCTCAGACAGCTGGAAGGGGCGAATGGGGATCACGCCAGAACAAGGCCCGCTTATTTGGCCTTGACCACAGACGCATCAAGTGCCTTGATGATCTTGTCTGTGATGTCGTGCTTGGGGTTGATGTACACCACCTCTTGCAGCACGAGATCGTACTTGTCTGCATCAGCCACTTGCTTGACGATGCGATTGGCTTTCTCAAGCAAGGCCTGCTGCTCTTCAGCTTTGCGCTGGTTCAGGTCTTCCTGGAACTCGCGGCGCTTGCGCTGGAAATCACGATCTTGCTCGGCCAACTGGCGCTGGCGGTTGTTGCGCTGGGACTCACTGAGTGTTGGAGCATCGCGCTCCATTTTTTCAGTGGCAGACTTGAGCGTATTGGCCATGTCGGCCAGCTCTTTTTCACGCTTGGAGAACTCGCGCTCCAGTTTTTCCTGGGCTTGCTGCGCAGCCTTGGTTTCGCGAAAAACGCGATCTGTACTGACGAACCCGACACGGAACTCGGCAGTCTGTGCTGAAGCAGCTGCGCCCAGAAGCGCCAGGGAAGCGAAAAAGTATGCGAATGATTTCATCAGAACGAGTTACCAATTTGGACTTGCAATCCGGATATTTTATCCCCAGCTTGCTTGCGGATGGGGCGCGCCCATGCAAGACTCAGCGGGCCCATGGGAGATAGCCAGCGGACACCCAAGCCTGCCGAAACACGAAGCAGTCCGAGATCAACTTTTTCATTTGCGCCGTAGGCATTGCCGGCATCGACAAATCCGAAGCCACGAACAGTCTTGTCGTTGCCAGCACCCGGCAAGGGTGTCAGCAACTCAACGTTGCCCACAATCTTGCGAGTGCCGCCCAGGTAGTAGCCCGTACTGTCGATGGGGCCGAGTGTGCCGCCATCAAAGCCCCGGACAGAGCCGAGACCACCTACACGATACGTTTTGAAGATGGGAAACTCTTTGCCGCCCAAACCCTTGCCCCAGCCCAGGTCGCCATTGAGGGCCAGGGTGTATTGCTTGGTCAGGGGTATGTATTTCTGGTGCTGGATGCCACTGCGCAGATATTTGACATCACCCGCAGCACCCCACTCGCCGTAAACGCTCGTCAGGCTTCCTTTTGATGGCGCCAGGGCACTGTCGCGCTCATCCCTGGCCCATGAAACGGTCAGGGGATACGACGTGGTCGTCTGCCCGTAGCTCTGGAAATACTGGGCATAGGACGCAGGCAGGTTTGCACCATCTGTCAAGCTCATCCGTTCGAATCCAACACCCAGATACACCCTGTCGACTTCAGAGAAGGGGATGCCAAACCGCACCCCCAAGCCCCGGGTTGCCAGCGAGTAATCACCGCCTTCTGTTGACAGCGGCTTTGAACTGCGCTCAGTGACATCAAAGGTTCTGGAGATGCCTTCAGGCGTGAAGTAAGGGTCCGTCGTGCTGAGCGCGATGCTGGTGTTGTACTTGCTCAGAGACAGATTGAGTCCCAGATAGTTGCCGGAGCCGAACACGTTTTCCTGGCTCACGCCAAAGGTCAGCGAAAGTTTTTCAGTGCTTGAAAAGCCAGCGCCCAGCGTCAATGACCCTGTGGGTTTTTCAGCCACATTCAACAGCAGATCCACTTGGTCAGCTGCCCCTGGCACCTCTTGCGTGTCCATGTTGACTTCCTTGAAGAAGCCCAGACGATCCACCCTGTCACGGCTCAGGCGGATTTTGTCTCCGTCGTACCATGCTGATTCGAGCTGACGCAACTCGCGCCGGATGACTTCATCTCTGGTGCGGGTGTTGCCAGCGATGTTCACCTTGCGGACATAGGCCCGACGATCAGGCTGGGCATCCAGTGTCACGCTGACCCTGTTGTTGGCTCGATCGATGTCGGTCACCGGTTTGATTTGTGCAAAGGCATAGCCATAGCTGCCATACAGTTCGGAAAAGGCCTTTACGGTCTGATTGACCATATCGGCGTTGTAGGCTTGGCCGGGCACGATTTTGACCCTTGACTTGAATTCGTCGTCCTTGCCAAAGAAATTGCCATTGAGTTTCACACTCGAAACGACAAAACGCGCACCCTCGGTGATGTTGATGGTGAGATTGACCCCCTGCTTGTCGGGGGTGAGTGCCACTTGTGTGGAGTCGATCTTGAATTCCAGATAGCCCCTGTTGAGGTAGTAAGAACGCAAGGACTCCAAGTCTGCACTGAACTTGGTGCGCGAATAGCGATCGCTCTTGGTGTACCAGCTCAACCAGCCGCCTGTATCGAGATCGAACAAATCCTTGAGCGTGGACTCGGTAAAGGCCTGATTGCCCACGATGGAGATGTTGCGGATACGGGCGAAGTCCCCCTCGACGACCGAGAAGGTGACGTTGACACGGTTGCGCTCAGTCGGGGTCACCGTGGTCTTGACATCGGCCGCGTAGAGGCTGCGGCCAATGTACTGCCGCTTAAGCTCCTGTTCGGCCCGGTCAGCCACCGATTTGTCAAATGGCCGTCCATCGGCCAGTCCAATATCACGGAGGGCCTTTTTCAGGGTGTCCTTGTCGAACTCCTTGACACCGTCAAACTCAACAGAGGCGATGCTGGGCCGCTCCTCCACAATGACCACCACCACCGATCCGGACACATCCACCCGGACATCCTTGAACAGCCCCAGGGCGAAAAGCGCACGGATGGCCACTGCGCCCTTGTCATCGCTGTAGGTATCACCCACCTTGAAGGGAAGTGAGGCAAAGATGGTACCGGGCTCGACACGTTGAAGCCCCTCAAGGCGGATGTCTGTCACCTGGAATGGTGTCACGGCAAAGGCCACTTGGGCAGACGCGACAGCCAGGGCGACCACAGTGGCACGCAGGGTAAAGGAGGTAGGAACAAGAGTCATTATTGAAGTCATCCTAAGAGCCGAGCCACATCATTGAAAAGGGCGACGGACATCATGAGCAGCACAACGGCCAGACCGGCGCGTTGCAAACGGTCGAGCCAAGGTTCGGGAACTGGTTTGCCAGACAGCCACTCCCACAAATAATACATGAGATGTCCGCCGTCGAGCATCGGGATGGGCAGCAGATTCAGAACACCAAGGCTGACGCTGATCACGCCCAGAAATCCCAGAAAAGCGGCCAACCCCATCTGCGCTGACTTGCCAGCATATTCTGCAATGCTGATTGGCCCGGTCAGGTTCTTGATGGAGGCTTGCCCGGTCAGGATCCGGCCCATCATCCGCAGGGTCAGCGCAGACATGTCCCATGTGCGGGCCAGCCCCATATCGAGGGCCTGAGGCAATGGGTAGCTGACCCAGACCATGTCGGGCATCTTGCCCACATAGGCCCCGATTCTGCCGAAACCTCCTCGATCATCGCTCACCCAATCCGGGGTCACTGCCAACTCCATCAGGCCCACACCTGGCCGGTCAATCAACCACCTCTGGGTTTCGATTCGACCTGCTTTGCCCACACCGCTCTCGCGGATGCGCTGGCGCAAGCTGGCAGCATCAAGCACCGGGAGGTCATTCAGTCTGGATATCCTGTCGTTCGGCTGCAGGCCGTCCCGCAAGGCGGCACCGCCAGACTGCAACTCGCCAATCACGGGCTCTGACCACGGTGCCGTGATACCGATCTGCCGGTACAACTCCGCAGAGACATCTCCCACCTGCAATTGATCCAGCGGCAAAAGCACCCGTTTGTTCGCGCCTGTAGTTGACTTCAATTCAAGCTCAACACCCTCGCCCTGCAACGCAGCTTTGGTCAGGAGCCAGCGCAACTGCTCGAAACCGTCCACAGCCTCCCAGGCACCACCAGCAATGGATGCCCCGGTAACACGCTCCTGGCCAGTTATTCCCGCATTGGCCGCCAGCGTCCCTGTGGCGGGGACGCTGAGTACAGCTCGCGGTTCATTGGCTCCATACCATGCCAAGCCGGCAAACAGTACCACTGCCAGCAACAGATTGGCTACTGGCCCCGCCAGCACGATCAACACCCTTTTGTACAAGGCCTGGGTGTTGAAAGCCAAATGGCGCTCGTGGGGCTCCACCGGGGCTTCGCGTTCATCAAGCATCCGGACAAAGCCCCCCAAAGGAATGACAGAAACGGCAAACTGGGCTTCTTCGCCTTTGACCTTCCAGCCAAACAGGCGCGGGCCAAACCCGATGGAGAACTCCAGCACCTTGACCCCACACAGGCGAGCCACCTTGTAGTGCCCGTACTCATGCACTGCAATCAGTACTGCCAATGCCACCACAAAGGCCAATGCGGTGGTCATTTGCTTGCCCCCCGGAGAATGTGTACCTCAAGCTCAGCCCGCTCACGTGTGAGCGCGTCCAACACGATCATGTCTTGCAAAGTGGCGATCCTGCCCGGCTGCTGTGTCTCGAAAACTCTGCGATTCAGCGCCGCAATTTGGTCAAAACGGATACGCCCATCCAGAAAGGCCTGTACGGCAACCTCATTGGCTGCATTGAGCACCGCCGTGGAGCCCAGCGGCCCTTTGAGCGCATCCCATGCCAGTGACAGGCCGGGAAAGCGCATTTCGTCAGGGACTTCAAAAGTCATGTCCTTCATGTTGCGCCAATCGAGCGCGACCGCGCCACTTTCAATGCGCTCGGGCCAGCTCATGCCATAGGCAATGGGCACGCGCATGTCGGGGGTGCCCAGTTGGGCGACTGTGGAGTTGTCCTTGAACTGCACCATCGAGTGGATGATGCTTTGCGGATGGATAACCACCTCGATCTGCTCGGGCTTCACGTCAAACAGATACCGCGCCTCGATCACCTCCAGCGCCTTGTTCATCATGGTCGCGGAGTCAACAGAAATTTTGCGACCCATCACCCAGTTGGGATGCGCCACAGCTTGCTCGGGCGTGATGTCTGCAAACGTTGCAGGGTCGCGCTGGCGGAATGGCCCACCCGATGCGGTAAGGATGATCTTGTCAATGCTGGCAGGCCACAGGCTGCGGTCTTGCGGCAGAGACTGGAACACGGCGGAATGCTCACTGTCGATGGGCAGCAGCGTCGCCCCGCCCTCGCGCACCGCCTGCATGAAGAGGTCGGCCCCCACCACAAGCGCTTCCTTGTTGGCCAACAGCAGCCGCTTGCCACTGCGCGCCGCCGCCATGCAAGACGACAGGCCTGCAGCTCCGACAATCGCGGCCATCACGGCATCCGTGCCTGCATCAGACGCAATCGCGTCAAGTGCGGCCTCACCGTGGTGCACTTGTGTGCTCAAGCCCTGATCACGCAAGCGCTGTTGCAGGGCCTGCGCATCTGCTGCGTGCATCAGCACGGCGTGCTCAGGCTTGAAAGTCACACATTGCTCAAACAGCTTGTCAACCTGCCGGCCTGCGCTCAGCGCAAACACGCGAAAGCGATCGGGGTGTCGCGCCACCACATCGAGCGTATTGGTTCCGATGGAGCCTGTGCTGCCCAGCACTGTCAGTCGCATCGTCATGCCTTGCTCCAGGCGGCCATCATCATGGCCAGCGGCATCACGGGCAACAGCGCATCAATGCGGTCGAGCACGCCGCCGTGGCCGGGCAACAGGTTGCTGGAATCCTTGATGCCCACGCTGCGCTTGACGAGCGACTCCACCAAGTCACCGGCCACGCTCATGGCGGTGAGAAACACCAGGGCCACGGGCAACAGCCAGGCACTGCGGGCAAACAATTGTGCGTAAAGACTCTGCCCTTGCGGATGAACCCAGATCCAAACCAGAGCCATGATGACCACGCAAACCATCGCACCCTGCACACCTTCCCAGGTTTTGCCGGGGCTGATGGCCACTGCGAGCTTGCGTTTGCCGAAGGCGCGACCAGAGAAGTAGGCACAAATATCGGCCGTCCAGACCAGCGCCATGGCGGAAAGCAGGAACTCAATGCCAATGGCCCGCGCCTGCGTCACGGCCAATCCCGCCAGCGAAACCAGCAGCAAGCCGAGCACCAGCCGCAAGGCCCAGGGAATGCCCGCCCAGCCCTGGACCCCCCGCTTGAGCAGCGCTGCACACACCAGGACCCAGAGCGGCCCCACTACCGACCAGACCCAGCCCGTCGTGGCATGCAGCCAGCCCAGTTGCCAGTAAATCACGTAGAGCACCGCACATGCAGCAGACATGGCCAGTGAGACCCTTACCGACAAGCCGCACATGCGCCCCCACTCCCACGCGGCGGCGAGCATGAACACGATGACCAGCAGGGTCAGCGGCCAGACCGATGCACTCATGAGCGCAGGAATCAGGATGGCCAACAGCACGATGGCCGTCAGCACACGGTGTAAGAGCATGAGTGCCTCCTGATTTGAAGCTCAGTGCGCAGCGGCCAGCTGCTCGGAGGTTTTGCCAAAACGGCGTTCGCGCTTGGCATAGGCCAACAGGGCGGCATCGAGTTCTTTTTCGTCAAAGTCGGGCCAGAGCTTGGCCGAGAAAAACAACTCGCTGTAGGCAATCTGCCAGATCAGGAAGTTGCTGATGCGCATCTCGCCGCCCGTACGGATGAGCAGGTCGGGGTCGCTCACATGCGAAAGGGCCAACTGTCTTGAGAGTGATTGCTCCGTAACCGGCTCACCCTTGGCAATCAGGCGGTTGGCAGCCTCCACCACGTCCCAGCGGCCACCATAGTTGAAACAGACATTGACAGTGATCTTGCGGTTACTGCAAGTACGCTCTTCGGCAGCCACCAGCGCTGCTTTGACGTGGGGGGCCAAGGCATCGCGCCCACCAGGAAAGATGAGCCGGATGCCCTGCTCGTCCAACTCGTCAATCTCGCGATCCAGCGCCTTGATGAGCAAGTCCATCAAGCCACCCACCTCTTCTTCGGGGCGGCTCCAGTTTTCACTGGAAAAGGCAAACACGGTGAGCACACCAATGCCGCGATCCACGCAAGCCTTGATGCAGCGCTTGAGCGAGGAAACACCTTGCTGGTGTCCCTTGATACGGGGCAACAGCCGCTTGGTCGCCCAGCGGCCATTGCCATCCATCACGATGGCAATATGCCCCGGGATTTGGTCCTTGCTGTCGGCCATGGGTCTGTTTGTGCTGAAGCTTCAAACAGACAGAATGTCTTTTTCCTTGTCGGCGGCAAGCTTGTCGACTTCGGCAATGTACTTGTCGGTCATTTTCTGGATGTCGGTTTCGCTGCGCTTCTGGTCGTCTTCGGTGGCCAGCTTGTCCTTGACGAGTTTCTTCACGGCCTCGTTGGCATCACGGCGCAGGTTGCGCACTGACACGCGGGCGTTCTCGGCTTCGCCCTTGACCACCTTGGTGAGCTCCTTGCGGCGCTCTTCGGTCATGGAGGGCATGGGCACACGGATGAGGTCGCCCATTGCAGCAGGGTTCAGGCCCAGATCGCTCTCGCGGATGGCCTTTTCGACTTTGGGGCCCATGCCTTTTTCCCAAGGCTGAACGCTGATGGTGCGCGAGTCGAGCAGGGAAATGTTGGCCACCTGTGACAGCGGAACCATGGAGCCATAGTACTCAACCTGCACGTTCTCCAGCAATGAGGGATTGGCGCGACCAGTACGGATCTTGCCCAGGTTGTGCTTGAACGCCTCGATGGACTGCTGCATCTTCTTTTCGGTTTGGCTCTTGGTGTCTGCAATGCTCATGTTGTGCTCCTGCGAAATCTGTTTGGGTTGTCTTGTGTTGGCGTTTATCAGACGTGCACCAGC
Source organism: Pseudomonadota bacterium (assembly GCA_046045925.1). Classification (GTDB taxonomy): domain Bacteria; phylum Pseudomonadota; class Gammaproteobacteria; order Burkholderiales; family Burkholderiaceae_C; genus JBJOKU01. Next base: position 550 of record JBJOKU010000015.1, on the reverse strand, counting down.
GTGCCTTCGTCTTCGCCCATCACGACGCGTTTCAATGCACCGTGCTTGAAAATGGAAAACACCTTGATGGGCAGCTTCTGGTCACGGCACAACGCAAACGCGGCCGCATCCATCACACCCAGATTCTTGTTCATGGCCTCATCAAAAGTGAGTTTGGCGTAGCGTGTCGCCGACGGGTCTTTCTTGGGGTCGGCGGTATACACGCCGTCCACCTTGGTGGCCTTGAGCACCATCTCCGCGCCAATCTCGACTCCGCGCAAGGCGGCAGCCGTATCGGTAGTGAAGAAAGGGTTGCCCGTGCCAGCGGCGAACACCACCACCTTGCCCTCTTCGAGGTACTGCAGGGCCTTGGGCCGCACGTAGGGCTCGACCACCTGGTCGATGTTGATGGCACTCATCACACGGGCAGTCAGGCCCTGCTTGTTCATGGTGTCGGCCAAGGCCAGTGCGTTCATCACTGTGGCCAGCATGCCCATGTAATCAGCCGTGGCGCGGTCCATGCCGACGGCACCTCCGGCCACGCCACGGAACAGGTTGCCGCCGCCGATGA
>JBJOKU010000014.1:0-11272 GCA_046045925.1 Pseudomonadota bacterium | reverse complement strand
CGGCGCACATGACGTGCTGGACAACTGCCGCATCGTCCAGTCACTCGAAGAGGCGCTCGACGGCCTCACCCATCTGTGCGCCACCGCCATGACGCCGCGCGACTTCGGGCCGCCCACCCGTTCGCCGCGTGAGCATCTGGGGCCTCTGGCCGTGCAAATGACAGCCAGCCAGCAAGACGGGCTGGCTGTCCAGGATGAACCCGCACCGCAAGGCGTGGGTTTTCTGTTCGGCTCCGAGCGCTTTGGCATGAGCAACGAGGACGTGTACCGTTGCCATGTGGCGCTGTCCATCCCGACGAATCCGCAGTTCGGCTCGCTCAACCTCGCATCGGCCATCCAACTGGTGGCCTACGAGTGGCGCATGGCTTTGGGCGGCTTTGAGGTGAGTAGCCCGGTGTTTGCCACGCCCGCCAAACAAGCCGATGCCAAGGCGGTGGCCGGGCTGTTGGCACATTGGCAAGAGGCCTTGGTGGCGGTGGACTTTCTCGACCCGCAGGCTCCCAAGAAGCTCATGCCGCGCCTCAACCAGTTGCTCAACCGTGCTGGCCTCGCTGAAGAGGAAGTCCATATCCTGCGCGGGGTGGCCAAGGCCATGCTTCAAACCGCCCAAAAAGCCAAGGCACAATCGGGCCAGGAAAAATAAGCCCCATGTTCTCCAGACTCCGCCGCGACATCCAGTGCATTCTTGAGCGCGATCCCGCCGCCCGCTCGGGCTGGGAGGTGCTCACCTGCTACCCCGGCCTGCATGCGCTGGTGCTGCATCGGCGTGCCCATTGGTGCTGGAACCATGGTTTCAAGTGGCTGGGCCGGTTCATCAGCCATGTCTCGCGCTGGCTTACAGGCATCGAGATCCATCCGGGTGCCCGCATCGGTGAGCGCGTGTTCATCGATCACGGCATGGGCGTGGTGATCGGCGAGACCGCCGAAATCGGCGACGGTTGCACCATCTACCACGGTGTTACGCTGGGCGGCACCTCCCTCTACAAGGGGGCCAAGCGCCACCCGACGCTGGGGGCCAACGTGGTGCTGGGCGCCGGCGCGAAAGTGCTGGGCGGCTTCACCGTGGGCGACAACGCCAAGGTGGGCAGCAACGCGGTGGTGACTAAGCCGGTGCCTGCGGGTGCAACGGCCGTGGGCAACCCGGCTCGCATCATCGTGGCCGAAGAAGAGGCCCGCCGGGAAGAGGCCGCCAACCAGATGGGCTTCTCGGCCTACGGTGTGACCGACAACGACGACCCCATGGCCAAGGCCATGCGCGGCCTGATCGATAACGCCTCGGGGCACGAGCACCAGATTGCCCTGCTTTGGAAGGCGCTGGAGCAGTTGCAAGCCGGGAGCGCCAACCCTGATTCGGGCTGCGTGCCTCAAGATGCCGCCCGCGAAGAAGCCTTCGAAGCGGGCAAGCTGCAAAACCTGATCGGCAAATGAAAAGCCCCCGGACTCTGCCGGGGGCCATCAATCGTGTGAACTTTCGCTGACGCGGCTTACTTGATGGGCTCCAGAAGCGCAACGCTGTCCTGGAGTTCGGCGGTTCCCCATTTGGCGGGCATTTCAAGCGAGTAACGCTGGTTGACACCTTCTTTGGGATCCACGGATTCAATCTTGAGGAAGTATGTTTTCCCGCCTTGCATTCCCTTGATTTCCCACTCGTTCTTGCGCAGAACTTCCTCTTGCAGAACTTGGCTGTAACCGCGATCAGCGCTGAGCGTGGCTTTGTATTTGCCAGCCTGGGGTTGCGGCAACTTGAATTCAAACCAGCTGCGTCCGCCAATCAGGAAGAAGGCGGGCAACAGGATGCGCTCGGGCAGGAACTCAACGACGCGGCTGTTTTGCAGACCTTCAAGACCCAATGAATCAATGGCCCGGACACGGACGTGCAGGCGACCCGTCTCGGCCAGACTCAGCAGTGCGAAGGGCTCGCTGGTTTTCTGGTCATCAAGAATTTGTGCAAAAGCATCATCACGTGCCACCTGCGTGCGGTAGTGCTTGGCCCCATCAACGGCCGCAAATCCCCAGGCTGTGGTTCCATCCACGGGCTGAACCACGTCAGGGCTGCCTGAGAGATCGGGGGCATCCAGCAACTTGACAGCCTGAACTTCGCGTTTGCGTGGATCAACAAGCGCACCATACCCGCCGCTGAGGTCGGCACCGGTGCCAAACTGGGTGTTGTCTGCCCTGACCTTGCCCTCAGAAACCTCGGTGCGGCTGATGCCTCTGGCGGGATCATCAAGCGCCACCCGGAACTGGGTGCCACGCACGCCGATGGTGGCCGTGGCGGCCTGCACGCGGAAGGGACTCAGTCGAGTGACATCCTTGACGGCAACGATGTCGAGGCCACCCTGCACCAAACGCATCACACCCGAGTACCAAGTGGTGGAGGCACTTTTGCCAGCGTCGGCAGAGCCGAAGCGCCGACTTTCAATAACCTGGGCCAAAGTTTGCGAAGCAACGGTGACTCTCGAACCATCGGCCATCTTGATGGTGGCCGAACTCTTCGTTCCCGACTCGATGGACGCGCCCTCAGACAGTTTGTCCCCGGCCTTGAGTGGTTTGGCCCCACTTTTGACATCTCCCGTGACAGAGAGGACTTCCGCGCCGGGCTCGGAAGGGCGAAGCAAATTCAGCGGAATGACCAACTTCTGGCCCGGAAAAATCTTGTTGGCATCGGGTAACTGGTTGATTTCTGCGACCTGCTGCCATGCTTTGGGCGACTTGAGCAGGGTATTGCCCAGTTGGCCCAGCGTGTCACTCTCCTTGACAACGTAGACCATCGTTCCCTTGGGTGCCACGCCTGGATTCTTGATGCCTTGGGCGTGAGCGGCTTGCAACGACAAAGTCAGCACCCAGGCCAGCACCAACCCGTTCAGGGGGCGGGGCGCAAATACCGTTGAAGCAAACATGGTGGGTTCCTTTGATGGATCAAGCCTCGGGCCGGGTGGGGCGCACAACGCCCTTGGGCCTGAACGCGCGACACACGTCTTCCCGCGTCTCCAGCCAAGGGCCGCCAATCAGGTCGATGCAGTAAGGCACAGCGGCAAAAATGCCGTGAACCTCAACGTTTCCATCGGCAGATCGCAGGCCCGCCAGCGTTTCAGCGATGGCTTTGGGTTGGCCCGGAAGATTCAGGATGAGGCATTGTCCGCGAATGACCCCGACCTGTCTGGAGAGGATGGCAGTCGGAACAAACTTCAGTGATATTTGTCGCATCTGCTCCCCGAAACCGGGCATCACTTTGTGGGCTACAGCCAACGTTGCTTCGGGGGTGACATCGCGCAACGCAGGGCCTGTGCCGCCGGTGGTGAGCACGAGGGCGCAGTTTTTCATGTCTGCCAATTCCACCAGCGTTGTGCTGATGAGATCCAGCTCATCAGGGATGAGCCGCTCTTCAAAGGCAATCTCGTTGCAGAGCGCACGGGTGAGCCAGTCTTTGAGGGCAGGCAAGCCCTTGTCTTCGTACACGCCGGTGCTGGCCCGGTCACTGATGGACACGATGCCGATGCGAACCTCTTCGTACTGGCCGCTCATGGCTGGGCATCTCCATCTTCTTCAGCGTGCGGGGTGCTGCTGTCAACTTCTTGCGAAAGCGCTGCTTTCACGAGCTGGAAAATTTCGCGGTAGGCGCGGCCATGACGCGGGGCCTGGCCCGGCAGGTCTTTTTGCGAGGCGGCATCTTTGCGGGCTTGGCGGATGAGCGCGCGCAGGGCCTGCACATCGGTGTCGGTGTGCAGCGCGAGCCAATCGGTGAGTGCGCCATCGTCGGCAACCAGCCGGTCGCGCCAGGTTTCTACCTGGTGCAGGGCCAGCGTTTCGCGGGCCGATCCGTTGCGCTGTTCGTCCAGCGCCTGGCGTGCTGCATCGATCACGCTCTCGTCGAGCGTGCGCATCAGCTTGCCGACAAACTGCATCTGGCGACGCTTGCCCTCGAAGTTGGTGATGCGCTTGGCCTCGTTGAGCGCTTCAATGAGCTTGTCGGGCAGATCAAGCTTGTTGAACAAGTCGCCGCGCAGGGTCAGCAGGTCAGCGCCGAGCTTTTGCAACTCGTCGCTTTCTTTCTTGAGATCGGATTTGCTGGGTACGTCCTTGCCGGACAGCTCGGCATCGAGCTCGCTGCCGTAGGCCACGAACTGGCCTTTGACCCAGTAACCCGCTTTTGGTTTTCTTGACATGGTTTCAATAGGGAATCAGGGTGAATTATCAAGCACTATGATTCACCCCCATGAATGCCCTCATCCGAGACCCCCGAGACACCCAGGCCCAACACGGTTTCAGCTACAGCCGTTCCACTTTTGAAGACCTGGTGGACACCGCCCTGGCCCACGCCAAGAAAATTGGGGCCACCGATGCCGGTGCCGAAGCCAGCGAGGGCTGCGGCTTGTCGGTCAGTGTGCGCAAGGGCGAGTTGGAGAACATCGAGCGCAACCGCGACAAATCGCTGGGCGTGACCGTGTACGCAGGTAAACGCCGGGGCAACGCCTCCACCTCCGATTTTTCGCGTGCGGCCATCGAGCAGACGGTACAAGCGGCTTTCGACATTGCCCGTTTCACCGCTGAAGACGACTTTGCCGGCTTGCCCGACGAGGCCGACATCGCTACGCATCACAAAGACCTCGACCTGTTCCACCCCTGGGACATTACGGCCCAGCAGGCCACCGACATGGCGCTGGCCTGTGAAGCCGCCGCACTCAAGACCAGCCGCCGCATCAGCAACAGCGAAGGCGCTTCGGTGAGTGCCCAGCAAAGCCATTTCTTCAGCGCCCACACACACGGCTTCCGTGGGGGCTACGCTTCCTCGCGCCACTCCATTTCGGTGGCCCCCATCGCGGGCAAGGGCGACGACATGCAGCGTGACTATTGGTACAGCTCGGAGCGCCGTGCGCAAGACTTGGCCAGCCCCGAGGCTGTGGGCCGCTACGCCGCCGAGCGTGCGCTCTCGCGACTGAAGTCGCGACAGATCAAAACCACCGAGTGCCCGGTGCTGTTCGAGTCGCCGCTGGCCGCAGGCCTGCTGGGCGGTTTTGTTCAGGCGGTCAGTGGCGGTTCGCTCTACCGCAAGAGCAGCTTCCTGCTCGACAGCCTGGGCAAACCGGTTTTTCCTTCGCACATCGACGTGGTTGAAGACCCGCATGTGCTGCGCGGCAAGGGTTCCAGCCCCTTTGACGACGAAGGCGTGGCCTCTCAGGCCCGCAAGGTGGTGGATGCCGGTGTGGTGGGCGGCTATTTCCTGAGCACCTACACCGCCCGCAAGCTCGGGATGAAAACCACGGGCAATGCTGGTGGGTCGCACAACCTCAGCCTCACTTCGCGCCACACGCAAGCCGGTGACGACTTGAACGAAATGCTGCGCAAGCTCGGCACGGGCCTGTTCGTGATTGAACTCATGGGACAAGGTGTGAACTACGTGACGGGCGACTACTCGCGCGGCGCGGCTGGCTTCTGGGTGGAAAACGGCGAGATCGCCTTCCCCGTGCAAGAGATCACCATTGCGGGCAACCTCAAGGACATGCTCATGGGCATCCAGGCCGTGGGCGCAGACACCTACACCTACGGCTCGAAGAGCGTCGGCTCCATCCTCATCAACCGCATGAAGGTGGCGGGCTCCTGAGCCCGGCCCGAGCATGAGCTTCAGCGAACTTTCATTGCGGCCCGAACTGGTTCAGGCCGCGCAGGCTATGGGCTTTGGGCAGCCCACCCCCATCCAGATGCTGGCCATTCCCGATGTGCTGAGGGGCAGCGATGTTCTGGCCCGCGCGCAAACGGGTTCGGGCAAGACGGCAGCCTTTGCCTTGCCACTGCTTTCGCGCTGGCTGGATGGCGGTTTCGCCCAGCCGCCTCGCAAACTCCACACTCTGGTGCTGGTGCCCACGCGCGAACTGGCCGAGCAGGTGGGCGGGGTGTTTCATGAGCTGTCGCGGCATCTGCCGTCGCGTCCGAAGCTGGTCACTGCGGTGGGCGGCGTGTCCATCAACCCGCAATTGATGGCGCTGCGTGGCGGCACCGATGTGCTGGTGGCCACGCCGGGGCGACTGCTTGATCTGCATGCCCACAACGCGCTGCGCCTGCAACACGTGCAAGCGCTGGTGCTTGACGAGGCCGACCGCCTGCTCGACCTCGGGTTTGCCGAAGAATTGCAGCGCGTGCTGGCCTTGTTGCCGCCCAAGCGGCAGAACCTGTTTTTCTCGGCCACCTTCGCGCCCGATGTGCTGGCGTTTGCCGAAACGTTGCTGCGCGACCCCGTGCGCGTGGAGGTGGACAGCCCGCCCGAAGAAGCCCCGCAGATCACCCAACGCGCCATCGCCGTGGACGCGGCCCAGCGCACACCCTTGCTGCGCCATTTGCTGAAGACTGAAAAGTGGGAAAGCACGCTGGTGTTCGTGGCCAGCCAGTACGCGGCTGAGCATGTGGCCAGCAAGCTCTATCAGGCCGGGTTTGTGGCCACGGCCTTCCACGGTGGTTTGAGCCAGGGCGCACGTCAAACCGTGCTGCAAGAGTTCAAGGAAGAGCGCTGGGATGTGCTGGTCACCACCGATCTGGCTGCGCGTGGCATCGACATCGCCGAGCTGTCAGCCGTGGTCAATTACGACTTGCCACGCTCACCCAACGACTACACCCACCGCATCGGCCGCACCGCACGGGCCGGGCGCAGCGGCGTGGCGGTGAGCTTTGTCAGTGCCGATACTGAGCCGCACTTTCAACTCATCGAGAAGCGCCAGGGCCAAGCTGTGCCGCGCGAAGTGCTGGCGGGGTTTGAGCCCAAGGACAAACCCACACCCAACCAAGGGCTGGAGGGTAGCAAGGGCGGTATCAAGGGCAAGCGCCCGAGCAAGAAAGACAAGCTGCGGGCAGCGGGTTTGCTGCCCGTCAAGCCAAGCGAGGCTTAGGCCGCTTCGTCGTCGAGGTCGGACTCGGGAGAGGTCTCGCGTTGCTCAGTCTTGGCCGCACGATGGCCGTGTTTGGCCACGATGGAGACGTAAAACTGCGAACCCTGCGCTTGAACCACGCCATCAATCAAACTGGTGATGTCGTTCAGATGAACGGGCGAGGCTTCGGCTTCAGACGTGCCAAAGGTGCAGTCGAAATCCCAGAAGTCCACGCCTGCGGGCAGGTCGCGGCGGCGTTCGCGCTTGATGTATTTGCGAATGTCGTGCTTGATGGCATCAAGCACGCGGTCTGGGTGTTTGCCTTCGACGTGGAGCGGGTAAGTTTTTCTCACGCGAGTGCTGCCTTCACGGCGGCGGACACCTGGCCCATGTCGGCCTTGCCCGCGAGCTTGGCTTTCACCGCGCCCATGACCTTGCCCATGTCGCCGGGGCCGGATGCGCCCAACGCGGTGACGATGGCCTTGACTTCAGCGGCGATCTCTTCGGCAGACAGGCGTGCGGGCAAATAGGCTTGCAGCACTTTCATTTCAGCGAGTTCTTTGTCGGCCAAGTCTTGGCGTTCGGCTTTCACAAAGGCTTCAACGCTGTCTTTGCGCTGCTTGATCATTTTGTCCACGATGGCGATCACGGCCACGTCGTCGAGCTCAATGCGCTCGTCAACTTCTTTTTGCTTCATCGCGGCGGTGAGCAGGCGAATCGTGCCCAAGCGCTCGCTGTCTTTGGCGCGCATGGCGGCCTTCATGTCTTCGGTGATTTGTTCTTTGAGGCTCATGTGTGATCTCTGTCGGTGCCCTTCGGCAAGCTCAGGGCGAACGGTTACTGGGGTGAATGCCCGTGAGTCAGTCGGCGCTGCGCTTCTTGACCGACTTCATCTTCGGCTTGGCCCGCTTGACCATGCCGCCCGGCGTGAGGCGCTGGTTGCCCAGCACGCGCACGGTTTTTACCTGCGGGCGCTGGCCGCCGCGCTTGCTGTACTTGAGCACCTTCACGTCCATCGGGCCGGGCATGCGGTCTTCGTCTTCAGCCTTGGCCTTTTTGGGCGTGGGCCGCCACAGCACCAGCAGCTTGCCGATGTGCTGGATGGGCGCGGCATTGAGCTCGTTGGCGAGGGTCTGGAAGATTTCCTCGCGGGCATTGCGGTCGTCGCCGAGCACGCGGATCTTGATGAGGCCGTGCGCATTGAGCGCGGCATCGGTTTCTTTTTTGACAGCGGGGGTGAGACCGTCGCCGCCGATCATCACCACGGGGTCGAGGTGATGGGCTTCGGCGCGGTGTTCCTTGCGCTGTGCGGGGGTGAGTTCAATGGCAGGCATGGGCGGTATTATCGGCGCTAATGAAAATCGACACCAAAAGCAAGAAGGTCAACAAGTCGTGGCTCAACGACCACGTGAACGACCCCTACGTCAAGATGGCCCAAAAAGACGGCTATCGCGCCCGTGCGGCCTACAAACTCAAGGAAATTGACGAAGCCTGCAAACTCATCCACCCCGGCAATGTGGTGGTGGACCTTGGCTGCACACCCGGTGCCTGGAGCCAGTACCTGCGCCGCAAGCTTGCACCCAAGAGCGCTGCGGGCGGTGGCGCTGCCGTGGGGGAGTTGAACGGCGCGATCATCGGCCTCGACATCCTGCCCATGGCGCCCATCGAGGGCGTGCAGTTCATTCTGGGCGATTTCCGCGAAGACAGCGTGATGGCCCAGCTCGAAGAAGCCCTCGCAGGCCGTGTGGTCGATGCCGTGGTGTCTGACATGGCTCCCAACCTCTCGGGCATCGAGAGCAGCGACGCGGCCCGCATTGCCCACTTGGTTGAGCTGGCCGTGGACTTCTCCACCCGCCACCTCAAACCAGACGGCTCCCTCGTCGTCAAAGTCTTCCACGGCAGCGGCTACAGCCAACTCGTGAAGCTTTTCAAAGAAACCTTCAAAGTTGTCAAACCCATCAAACCCAAATCCAGCCGTGACAAGAGCAGCGAGACGTTTTTGGTGGGCATTGGGTTGAAGCGCCCCAATTGACAGGGGCTGGGCAAACTGCCCATGCAGGTTTAGAATTGGCGTGAATTTATCTATTCACAAATCAATTCAAAAAGCAATTCATGCTCAACCCGCTTGACACCATCCGCATGCGCCTAGCCTCAGGGCCAATGGCTGCTCGTTCTATGGGGGAAGTTCTGGGTGTGAGCCAACCAACGGTCTCGCGCTTGCTCACCAGCATGGGGGGTGAGCTGGTGCGAATTGGCGCTGCCCGATCTATTCAATATGCGCTGCGCGATGGTGTGCGTGGTTTGCCAGATATCACTGTTTACCGGATCGATGCCGAGGGACGCGTTGGGCTTTTGGGCCAGTTGGTTCCGGTGCGGCCCGATGGGTTTGTGATGCAGTCTGCCGATGGCCAAACCCTCTACAGCCCCGGCCTGCCTTGGTGGCTGCTGGACATGCGGCCCCAGGGCTATCTGGGTCGTGCTCATGTGGCTCGCCACGCTACCGTTTTAGGCTTGCCGCCGCGCCTGGGTGACTGGTCTGACAGCCACGCCCTGCGTGCGCTGCTGGCGCATGGGCACGACGCGGTGGGCAATTTGTTGCTGGGCGATGCGGCTCGCAACCACTTTCTCTCTGAGCCAGAGCCGCAGGCTATTGCGCAGATCGACAAGGCCGCACGCTACGCTGAGCTGGCACGCACTGCCGCGCTAGGCGAGTTGCCAGGTTCTTCTGCTGGTGGCGAGCAACCCAAGTTCACCGCCTTTGCCGAAACGGGCGAAGGCCAGCGTCATGTCATCGTCAAATTCACCGAGGCTGACGCAGGCCCGGTGGCCGAGCGCTGGGCTGATGTGTTGCTGGTCGAGCATCTGGCCTTGCAAACCTTGGGCGAAGCAGGCGTGAGCGCAACACACACCACATGGCTCGATCATGGCAAGCAGCGCTTTTTGGAAGCCGAGCGCTTTGACCGCGTGGGCACGATGGGGCGAGTGGGCTTGTTCTCGCTGGAGGCGCTTGATGCCGAGTTTGTCGGTTCGGGTCGGGGCGCATGGCCCGAACTCGTGCGCAAGCTGGCAGCGCAGCGGCTGGTGCGGCAAGAGGCAGTACCAACGGCAGATTTACTCTGGGCCTTCGGCACGCTCATGGGCAACACCGACATGCACAACGGCAACCTGTCCTTCGCGGCTGGCGATGCACCGCCTTATGCACTCGCCCCGGCCTACGATATGACCCCGATGGCCTTCGCCCCTCGCAGCGGCGGCGGCCTGCCCGATACCCTGTCTGAAGCCACACTCCACCCGAACGTGCCCCATGACACCTGGCGGCAAGCCCTGCAACTCGCACAGACGTTCATGGCAAAGCTGCGGCAGGCAGAAGCATTCAGCCCAAGATTTCAGCCCTGCGTCGCGGCACTGGAGCGGCATCTGCAAGTGGCGAGCGCGAAGATTGGGCGTTTGGGGTGAGTTTCTTGCATTGCAATTGCAATACAATGAATCCATGAAAACCGCCACACTCCCCCCCATCCGCGTTGCCCCTGATCTACGGCTTCAACTTGAAGGGGTGCTTGAGCCGGGGGAGTCCCTGTCGCAATTTGTCGAAAACGCAGTTCGCGCCACCGTGGCGAATCGAAAAAATCAGGCTGAGTTCGTTCGTCGTGGCATCGCTGCGATTGAAGCGACCAAACAGGCTGGTGACGGCGTTCCCGCTGAGGCGGTGATCGCCAAGCTGCAAGCCAAGCTGGCTTCAGCAAAGCAAGCCAAGGCACAGCGCGGCAAATGAAATACAAGGTTCAGTTCAGCGCAGGGGCAGCCGCTGATCTGGAGCAACTGTTCGAGTTCGCGCTTGAGCGAGAGCTGGACAGCGCGACGGGCGATCTGTCTATCCCAGAGCGGGCGTTACAAGCCATCAAGGACGGTGTGGCATTTCTCGAAACCTCGCCATTCGCCTGTCGCAAGGTGGGCAGCGACGCATTCGTCCGCGAACTCATCATTCCGTTTGGTAGCGCAGGCTATGTCGCATTGTTCGAGATCGTGGACAGCAGCACCGTCATTATCGGTGCCGTTCGCCATCAGCGCCAAGACGATTACCACTGAAAGCCGTCATGCCACAGCAGATCAAAGACTTAAAAAGCCTAGGCCCCAAGTCGCAAGAAATGCTCGCTCAGGCAGGCATCATCACCGTGGCTCAGTTACGTGAACTCGGCGTAGTGGCCGCCTACGTGCAGAGCAAACGCGTCAACCCAAAGGCCAGCCTCAACCTGCTTTGGGGCTTGGAATCTGCGCTCACGGGCATGCCTTGGCAGGAGGTAGCGCGAGAGCATCGGACGAGTTTGTTGTTGGCGGTGGAAGAACTGACGAACAGGGGATGTTGATTGGAGGGCTCTAGTGTTACGCTACACCCCGCGTGGCGCGGTACGCCACAT
>JBJOKU010000013.1:0-11442 GCA_046045925.1 Pseudomonadota bacterium | reverse complement strand
ACAACATGCTCTATCTGCCTCTGGACAAGATCATCCAGCAGTCGGCATCGGGGACTTCCGATGTGCCAGCTTCATCTTCCGCCACAAGTTCTGGCACAGTTTCTACCAGCCCTGCAACTGCACAGCAGGCAGCACCGGCGGAAGCGCGATCACGCGAGAGTACCCGTACACGTGATCGGGACGCACGTTGAAGGAAGACACAACCATGAACAAAATCGGTTTTTTCATCGCCAGCGCCATCATGGGTTTGCTGGTTCTTTCTTCCATGCTCTTCGTCGTTGATCAGCGGCAGTATGGTGTGGTTTACCAACTTGCCGAGATCAAGGAAGTCATTACAGAGCCCGGTTTGAATTTCAAATTGCCGCCGCCTTTCCAGAACGTTGCCTATCTTGACCGCCGCACCCTCACGCTTGACAGCCCGGAGACTCGCCCCATTCAAACGGCTGAAAAGAAGAACCTCGTGATTGACTGGCTCGTCAAATGGCGGGTCACCGATCCCAAGCAATTCATCCGCAACAACAACGGGGTGGACATACGCAACGCCGAAGCCCGCCTGAATCCGCTGGTGCAAACTGCCCTCAACGAGGAAGTGACCAAGCGAACCGTGAAAGATGTGCTTTCCACAGACCGCGACAAGATCATGCAAGGCGTCAAAGCGCGCATGATGGACGATGCCAAGGCATTCGGCATCGAAATCGTTGACGTGCGCATCAAGCGTGTGGACTTTCCCTCCTCTGTGGCAGAGTCGGTCTATCGCCGCATGGAGTCTGAACGCAAACAAGAGGCCAATCGTCTGCGCTCAACCGGTGCGGCCGAGTCCGAGCGTATCCGCGCCGAGGCGGATCGCGAGCGTGAAATCATCATTGCCAACGCCTACCGCGATGCGCAAAAAGTGAAAGGGCAGGGCGATGCCCAAGCTGCACGCATCTTTGGCGAAGCGTTTGGACGTGACCCGCAATTTGCGCAGTTCTACCGCAGCCTTGATGCCTACAAAGCCAGCTTCAGCAAGAAAACCGATGCCGTGGTGGTGGACACGTCCAGCGAGTTCTTCAAGGTGATGCGCAACGGCGGTGGTTCGGGTGGCGCCGCACCGGCCAAGAAATAAGCAGAAGTTTCTGCACAATGAGTTTGTCTGACAAGCTCTGGCTGGCGTTCGCGCTGATGCTGGTTTTCGAGGGGCTGATGCCCCTCATCAGTCCGGCATCCTGGCGCAAGCTTTTCGAGCAGATACTCAAGTTGAACGACGGACAAATCCGGTTCTACGGCCTCACTAGTGTGGGCCTGGGGCTGCTGGTCTTGCTGCTCTTCACCTGAACATTCACTCACTGGCACCCGTTGTCAGGACTGGGTGGGCGAACCCGGTAAAATCACATTTTTAACAGCCCTTGGAAATTTCGCACATGACCGCCTGGGTCCTGCCGGATCAGATTGCTGATGTTCTGCCCTCCGAGGCCCGGCACATCGAAGAACTCCGCCGCAAGCTATTGGATGCCGCCAGCCGTTACGGATACGAGCTGGTGATGCCGCCTTTGGTGGAACACATCGATTCACTCCTTACTGGCACAGGGCAAGCGCTCGATTTGCAGACCTTCAAGCTGGTGGACCAGCTTTCGGGGCGCACCTTGGGCGTACGCGCCGACACCACACCTCAAGTCGCCCGCATCGACGCGCACCTGCTCAACCGCCATTGCGTGACTCGCCTGTGCTACTGCGGCCCGGTGCTGCACACCCGCCAGGACAAACCCCACGCCACGCGCGAGCCCCTGCAACTGGGCGCTGAAATCTATGGTCACGATGGCCCCGAGGCTGACCTCGAAGCCCAGCAACTCGCCATCGACTGCCTGCTGCAAGCGGGTGTGCGCGACATCACACTCGATATGTCCGATGTGCGCGTCGTGGCCTCTTTGCTGGCACCGCTGAATCTCTCCGCGCCAGATCGCCAGGCCGTGCTGGTGGCGCTTGGTGCCAAGGACAAACCGCAGCTTCAAGCCTTGTCTGCAAATTGGCCGCAGCCTGTGCAGGCCGGCGTTGTAGCTCTGCTCGATATGTACGGCGACAGCGCCATGCTGGATCGTGCCCGCAGTGTATTTGCCGCCATTCCTGCTGCGATGCAGGCACTCGATCAACTCGCGTGGCTGGCTGCACATGTGCAAGCACACAACGCGCAGGTTCGCATCTGTTTTGACTTGGCCGATGTCCGCGCCCATGCCTACTACACAGGCATGCGCTTTGCCATCTACGTGCCGGGCATGGCCGATGCGCTGGTTCGCGGTGGCCGCTACGATGAAGTGGGCGCGGTGTTCGGACGCAAGCGTCCTGCCGTGGGCTTCAGCCTTGACCTCAAGGAACTGGTGCGTGTGGCGGCGCATCGCCCGCTGGCGGCCGCAATTGCGGCACCTTGGTCTGAAGATGCAGGCCTGCGTGCGGCCATTGCCAGCCTGCGCAAGCAGGGCGAAACCGTGGTGTGCGTCATGCCCGGCCACGAAAGCGAAATCCAGGAATTCGAATGCGACCGTGTGCTGATTGAGGTCGCTGGGCAGTGGGTGGTGAAAGCCGCCGACTGAACCGAAACACCAAACAAACTCCGACTCTTTGAAAGCTTTGAAGCGATGAGTGTGATCTCTGAAAAAAACGTCACGGCTGGCCGCAATGTGGTGGTGGTGGGTACCCAATGGGGTGACGAAGGCAAAGGCAAGCTGGTGGACTGGCTGACCGAATCGTCCCAGGGCGTGGTGCGCTTCCAGGGCGGCCACAACGCCGGTCACACGCTGGTCATCAACGGCCAGAAAACCGCGCTGCACCTGATCCCCAGCGGCATCATGCGCCCCGGCGTGAAGTGCTATATCGGCAATGGCGTGGTGTTGTCGGTCACCAAGTTGCTTGAAGAAATCGCCGGGCTTGAGAAGGCGGGTGTGCGGGTGAAAAACCGCCTGCGCATCAGCGAAGCCTGCCCCTTGATCCTGCCTTTCCACGCCGCACTCGATGTGGCCCGCGAAGCCTTCAAGGAGAAGTCTGGCCAGGCCAAGATCGGCACCACGGGCCGTGGCATTGGCCCGGCCTACGAAGACAAAATTGCCCGCCGCGCCCTGCGCGTGCAAGACCTGAAATACCCGGAACGCTTTGCCTCGAAACTCAAGGAGCTGCTGGCTCTGCACAACCACGTGCTCACCAGCTACCTCGGTTCGGCCAAGTTCGATTTCGGCCCCATCCTCTCTGCTTACATGAAAGACGGCCAAGTGCAGTTCGAGCCGGTCTACAAGGAAGCGATGGAGCAAGCCGCCGTCATGATGCCCATGATCGCTGACGTGTCCCGTGAACTGAACGAGGCCAACAAGGCTGGTGCCAACCTGCTGTTTGAAGGTGCGCAGGGCACATTGCTTGATGTGGACCACGGCACATACCCGTTTGTGACTTCCAGCAACTGCGTGGCTGGCAACGCCGCAGCAGGTGCCGGTGTTGGCCCTGGCATGCTGCACTATGTGCTGGGCATCACCAAAGCCTATTGCACCCGCGTGGGCGGTGGCCCCTTCCCGACCGAGCTGGAGTGGGAAAAAGAAGGCACTCCCGGTTACCACATGGCCACTGTTGGCGCTGAAAAAGGCACTACCACTGGGCGCAGCCGCCGCTGTGGCTGGTTTGACGCCGCGCTGCTCAAGCGCAGTGCGCAAGTCAATGGCCTCACCGGTCTGTGCATCACCAAGCTCGATGTGCTCGATGGCCTCCAAGAACTGAAACTCTGCGTGGGCTACAAGCTCGATGGTGAGACCATCGACATCCTGCCCATGGGTGCGGACGAAATTGAGCGTTGCGAACCGATCTACGAAGCGATTGAGGGCTGGACTGACAGCACCGTGGGCGTGACCGAGGTCGACAAACTGCCCGTCAATGCCCGCCTGTACCTCCAGCGCATCGAGCATGTCACTGGCGTGCCCATCGCCATGGTGTCCACCAGCCCGGACCGCGATCACACCATTTTGCTGCGGCATCCCTATCTGCCTTGCTGAGCGGGTTTACCATAGGGGCATGCCCAGCCCCACTTCCCTGATTCACCACCCCTACAGGCCGCCGGAGGGGTTTGATTCACCCCAGCCCGGTGTGTTCAAGGCATCCACAGTCATCTTTGCTACGGCTGCGGCGATGCGCGAACGCACGTGGAAATCGAAGTCGGGCTACACCTATGGACTGCATGGCACTCCAAGCACTTTTGTGCTGGAGGAGCGTCTGTGCGAACTGGATCAGGGCAAGCATTGCGTGCTCGCCCCCAGCGGTTTGGCGGCCATTACATTGGTGAACATGGCCATGCTTCGCCCGGGCGATGAAGTGCTGCTGCCAGATAACGTGTATGGGCCCAATCTCAACTTTGTGCGTCACGAACTGGCTGCTTGGGGCATCACCCATCAGATCTACGACCCGCTTTCGGTGGCGGATGTCGAAGGGAAGATTTCAGAAAAGACCCGCTTGCTCTGGCTCGAAGCGGCAGGCTCCATTACGCTGGAGTTTCCTGATTTGGTCGGCATTGCCCGCCTGTGTCGCAGCCGGGGTATCACCACGGCACTCGATCACACCTGGGGCGCAGGCGTGGCCTACTCGCCTTTGGGCTTCGACGCAGGGCAGGGGGCGGATATCGCTGTTCACGCGCTGACCAAATACCCCAGTGGAGGCGGTGATGTGCTCATGGGCAGCGTGGTAACTCGCAGCGACGAGCTACATGAGCGCATCAAGCTCTGCCACATGCGGCTGGGCTTGGGCGTAGGCGGTAACGATGTAGAGGCCATCTTGCGTGGCCTGCCCAGCCTGCACTTGCGTTACCAACAGCAGGACTGCACAGCTCGAACACTGGCCCAGTGGTGTCTTGAGTCAGGCGAGTTTGATGCTGTACTGCATCCGGCCTTGAACGACAATTGCGGTCGCGGATATTGGCAGCAGGTGTGCCCCGGCGGCATGTCTGCCGGGTTGTTGAGCCTTGTACTGCCAGCCCACTTTGACGTGTCGCGCACAGACAAACTCTGTGATGCCTTGACTCTGTTCAGGCTCGGATACAGCTGGGCGGGGCAGATGAGTCTGGCAGTGCCCTACGAAATGGGCGTGACGGTGCGTGCAAGACACCAAGTGCGTGGCCAATATGTGCTCCGCCTCAGTACCGGCTTGGAGCGCGTGGAAGATCTCTTGCTGGATCTGAAGAGCGCTCTTCAGGGCAGCCGGTAAATTCTGTACCGGGCAATCAGTTGTTTTGGAACAGGGGGCCGGACAGCTTGTGACCTGCGGTAATTTTGCGTTTGGCAAACCACCCCTGATTCATCTCAAGTACATAACGCACGGGCTTGTCTGAACAGTGGTTTTGTGTCGACTGGGGCTTCATGTCGGCCAGATTGACGATCGTTCCGTCGTTTGCCACAAAGGCGGCCGTGAGCGGGATCAGCGTATTTTTCATCCAGAAGCATTGCATGGCAGGAGCCTCAAAGACAAAGATCATTCCCTCATGGGCCGGCATCGACTTCCTGAACATCAGGCCAATCTGGCGCTGTTCAGGTGTACCTGCAACCTGCGCATCAATCTGGTGCATGCCGGCTGAGAGTTTGACTCGAGGCAGTTCTAACTGGGGAGATAGCTCTTGTGCAACTACAGGAAAAGCCAGAAAAAATGCAAAGGCGGAGAGGGCAAAACGCATCATGGTTTGGGAATCTTAGCGGATTGGGCAAGAAAAAAGCCCGCATGAATGCGGGCTTTTCGCTGTGCGAAGAAGAATTACTTCTTGGCGGGAGCAGCGGGAGCGGCAGCAGCTGCGGGCTTGGCATCGGCCTTGGGAGCGTCAGCTTTCTTTTCGTCTTTCTTGGCTTCAGCTTTTTCAGCTTTCTTGGCTTCTTTCTTAGCCTTCTTCTCTTTCTTCTCAGCCTTTTTCTCTTCTTTCTTGGCTTCGGGCTTTTTCTCTTCAGCCTTGGCGGGAGCGGCAGCAGCGGGCTTGGCTTCGGCCTTGGCGGGAGCGGCAGCAGGAGCTTGTGCGAAAGAAGCAGCGGCGAAGAAGCCAGCGATCAGAGCAGCGATCAGTTTGTTCATTTTGAAATTTCCTTTTGTTAACAAAAGCCAGCAGGAATTTGCTGGCCTGTCCACAACGGGGGCGTTCTCCAAGGGGTTGACAAGATTTTGAATTTTTTTCTTCAGCTCGCCTGATTCTCCCTGACTGTCATTTGCCTGACCAAGTTCGGGGCTGGCTGGAAGAGGCAGGAGGGCATGCCGTCGATTTTTTGAGGCTATAGAATCAAGTTCATGTCCAGCAAAAAGCTCCCCATTCCAAGCCAAGGAAGTCCAGCGCCCTCCGACGGCGGAGGCTCGGTGGTGCTTGAACGCAAGACCCAGAAGATCAAGCCACCCCGCATGTATCAAGTGGTGATGCTCAACGACGACTTCACCCCCATGGAGTTCGTGGTCATCGTTTTGCAGGAATACTTCAACAAGGATCGCGAAGCAGCAACCCAGATCATGCTGCGCATCCATCTGGAGGGGCGTGGGATTTGTGGCGTTTTCCCCAAAGACATCGCTGTCACCAAGGTGGATAAAGTGCTGGAAGCGGCAAAAAAGGCCGGGCACCCCTTGCAATGTGTCAGCGAACCCGTAGATTCATAGTTGTAGATTTATTGAAAGCCATCAAGCAAAGGAATCACCCATGATCGCCCAGGAACTGGAAGTCAGCTTGCACATGGCTTTTGTCGAAGCCCGTCAGCAGCGGCATGAATTCATCACCGTAGAGCACCTGCTCTTGGCCTTGCTGGACAACCCCAGCGCGGCCGAGGTGCTGCGGGCCTGCAATGCCAACATTGACGACCTTCGCAAGTCGTTAACCAACTTCATCAAGGACAACACGCCCCAGGTGGCGGGCACCGACGAAGTGGACACCCAACCAACGCTCGGCTTCCAGCGCGTGATCCAGCGCGCCATCATGCACGTGCAAAGCACGGGCAACGGCAAAAAAGAAGTGGTCGGAGCCAATGTGCTGGTGGCCATCTTTGGCGAAAAAGACTCCCACGCCGTTTATTACCTCCACCAGCAAGGTGTAACGCGTCTTGACGTGGTGAACTTCATTGCCCATGGAATCCGCAAATCGGACACCCCCGAGCCCGAAAAGCAGGAGCAGGCTCCACAGGCCGAAGGCCAGGAAGCCGGGGAGGGTGGCAAGAACGAGAAGGCCTCCCCGCTGGAGCAGTTCACCCAAAACCTCAACCAGCTCGCCAAAGACGGCAAGATCGATCCGCTCATTGGTCGCGAGTTTGAGGTGGAACGTGTGATTCAAATCTTGTGCCGTCGCCGTAAAAACAACCCTTTGCTGGTGGGCGAAGCCGGTGTGGGCAAGACCGCCATTGCCGAGGGTTTGGCCTGGCGCATCACCCAGAATGATGTGCCTGAAGTGTTGGCCGATGCCACCGTGTATTGCCTCGACATGGGCGCTTTGCTGGCTGGCACCAAGTACCGGGGCGACTTCGAGCAACGCCTCAAGGGCGTGCTGAAAGCCCTTAAAGACAAACCTCATGCCGTGCTCTTCATTGACGAAATTCATACTTTGATTGGGGCGGGCGCTGCTTCAGGCGGCACGCTGGATGCCTCAAATCTGCTCAAACCCGCCCTGTCCAACGGACAGTTGCGCTGCATTGGTGCGACCACTTTCACCGAGTACCGAGGCATCTTCGAGAAAGACGCAGCGCTGTCCCGCCGCTTCCAGAAAGTCGATGTGGTGGAACCCACAGTCGAACAAACCGTCGACATCCTCAAAGGCCTCAAGTCGCGCTTTGAAGAGCACCACGGCGTCAAATACCAGATCGGTGCCTTGCAGGCGGCTGCCGAATTGAGCGCCAAATACATCAACGATCGCCACCTGCCCGACAAAGCCATTGATGTGATTGACGAGGCGGGTGCTGCCCAGCGCGTGCTACCCGCCAGCAAGCGCAAGAAAACCATCTCCAAAACCGAGGTGGAGGAAATCGTGGCAAAGATCGCCCGGATTCCGCCAGCCAGTGTTTCAAACGACGACCGGAGCAAGCTCCAGACCCTGGAGCGCGACCTCAAGAGTGTTGTGT
The DNA here is from genome assembly GCA_046045925.1 of Pseudomonadota bacterium. GTDB lineage: Bacteria > Pseudomonadota > Gammaproteobacteria > Burkholderiales > Burkholderiaceae_C > JBJOKU01. The sequence goes on along the minus strand of JBJOKU010000013.1, from coordinate 3,376 downwards.
TTGGCCAAGACAAAGCCCTGGAGGTGTTGTCTTCTGCGGTCAAAATGTCGCGTTCCGGCCTGGGGCGCATCGACAAGCCGATTGGCTCATTCCTGTTCTCGGGTCCCACTGGTGTCGGCAAAACCGAGGCCGCCAAGCAGCTCGCCTATATCTTGGGCATTGAATTGATCCGTTTTGACATGTCAGAGTACATGGAGCGTCACGCGGTAAGCCGCCTGATTGGTGCTCCTCCCGGCTACGTGGGCTTTGACCAGGGTGGCTTGCTCACCGAAGCGATCACCAAAAAGCCCTATGCCGTGCTGCTGCTCGACGAAATCGAGAAGGCGCACCCGGATATTTACAACGTACTGCTCCAGGTGATGGACCACGGCACGCTGACTGACAACAACGGACGCAAAGCCGATTTCCGCAACGTGATCATCATCATGACCACCAATGCGGGGGCTGAGACCATGAACAAGTCTGTTATCGGCTTTACAAACGCCCGTGAATCCGGTGATGAAATGGCCGACATCAAGCGGCTGTTTTCACCTGAATTCCGCAATCGACTCGATGCCATTGTCAACTTCAAGGCACTTGATGAGCAAATCGTCCTGCGTGTGGTGGACAAGTTCTTGCTCCAGCTCGAAACCCAGTTGGCCGAAAAGAAAGTTGAAGTCACATTCAGCGACGCATTGCGCAAACACTTGGCCAAGAAAGGTTTTGATCCGCTCATGGGTGCACGCCCGATGCAGCGCCTGATCCAGGACACCATTCGCAAGGCGTTGGCTGATGAGTTGCTGTTTGGCAGGCTGGTTGACGGCGGGCGCTTGAGTGTCGATATTCAAGACAATGGTGATGTCAAGTTGGACATCACCCCATTGCCCAAGAAGGACGGCAAAACAAAGCCTGAGTCTGAGGCAGCGGCTGAACACTGAATCCAGGGGCCAAGGCCCCTGATTTATCATAAATATACATTGCACAATGTATATTATGTTAAGTAATGGCGAAGGGTTTCTACCCCCGAGTCCGCCGTTATCGCACTGAAGCAAAATCAATGACTCTGCGAACGTAGTTCTGTGTCTCAGGGTATGGCGGCACACCCTTGTATCTATCCACGGCACCCTCTCCGGCGTTGTATGCGGCCAAAGCGTGGCGTTGATTGCCCGAATATCTCTCCATGAGCCATTTCAGGTACTTCAGTCCACCCCTGATGTTGTCTTCGGCGTTGTAAGGATCGGTGACACCAAATCTCCTGGCAGTTGCGGGAATGAGTTGCATGACACCTTGGGCATTCTTGGGAGAAGTTGCTCGAGGCTCGAAGTTGGATTCGACACCTGCCACTGCAAGAGCCAAGCGCTCATCAACACCGTAGTCCGCCGCAATGCGTTGAACAAGGTGTGCCACTTGGCGTTTGTCCTGTCCAAGCTTGCCTACGTAAGCCTTGAAATTGAAAGATTTCAGGTACGTAAAATCTCCGCTCAGGCACGCAGGCATGTGCAATGGAATTGAGCTCAGATGCCGCAGATGCTGTGCAGCGGTTTCGCTGCCGTGTTCACTGGCAGTCATGAGGAAAAACTTGGCGTAAGGCAGATTTCTCAACTCACCATGCGAGTTGAGATGAATCAATGCGACGCGCTCATGCGCCTCAGCGTGACCAAAGCGTGCTGCTTCGCAGTAGAGACGGGCAGCAGCACCGGGCTCATGGTCGGTCCCGGTTCCCGATTCAGCAGCCCAAGCCTGCTCAAGCAATGCCTTGATGCGTGGCGGAGCCCCCGACATGTTGGGAGGTCCTGCCCAGCAGGTTGATGCGAGCATCCAGAAGCCGGCAATCGACAGAACTGCCTGGATGCCGCGCATCAGTTTGCCTCCTTACTGTGTGGCTTGGCTCACCAGCAAGCGCACCACCATCTCACGTGGACGGCTAGCGCCTTGGTCACGCACATTCAGGCGCAAGGACAGCTCGCCAGAGAAGTCCTGAGGCAATGTGCCAAACACGATACGGCCCGGTGAATTGACTCCCATCCACGGAGGAACAGGTGCGCCGGACTCAAGGGTCATGCTCTCGATTTGGCCAGTCCCTACATATTCAGACAAGGGGCTGAGGAAGTGGCTTCCAGAGGAAAGTCGAATCACCAAAGGCGTGGAAATCGACTGTCCAGTTCCTCCAGATTGGCTGAATATGGGCATGGGTTGTTGTGGCAAACCACCTTTCAGTGGTGTGTCGACAACGTAGAAAGCCCCCATGTTCTGGATCTGTTGCGTACCCCCTGCCCCAGTCGCTGTCAGGGTGTTGTTGTTAAGTAGTTCGGAGGAGGATGCTCCAGACAGCGGGCGTGAGAGCTGTTCCGGCGGTTGGTACACCGCTGTGGTCAGATAGCCATTGCCAGACTCAGTCACACTGCTTGGAGGATAGTTGCCAATGGTGATTTGCAGGCGTTGGAACGCAGGTGTCAAACCTCCAAGGCGGCTCATGTCCAGCGTGGGGTTCACGTCATAAATCAACCAGCGGCCATTGGGGGCCGAGACACCCGCAGACCCCGCCGTGTTGTTGAAGGCATTCGCTGCGCTCAGGATGATGGCGTTGTTGACGCTGGCATTGCCAATCACTGGATTGACAACTTGCAGATTGCCCGCTCCACGTACATCAATGACACCTCCCGCAGTGATGCCTTGAGTTGATCCAGCTGTGCCAATGATCAAATCGGTGGCATTGCGCAAGTCAAAACCGCCCGTTGTCACTGAGGCTGCAACTGTACCAATCGTATTTTGCGTATTGGTCAGGGAGACATCACCAACAGATGCAACTTCGAGTTTGCCGGCAGCGATCTTGCCCGTGGTCTGGCTGATGCCCCCTGCCCCGCCACCCAGTGTCAGGGTGTGACTGGAGTCACCTGTGTTGATGTCCTGTGCCAGGGTGAGGGTGCCGGAAGTCACGACGCGAATGTCACCCTGGTTGGTGGTAACACCGCTGGTTGTACCGAGTGAGGGGGTGGCCCCGTTGGTGGTTGTCACAGTACCAAGCTGTGTGTCGGCAGTGTTGTTCAGTGAAACGGCCTGCCCTGCCCCTGTGATGTTGGCTGCAAAGGTGCCGACGCTGTTGGAGCCGTTGAGGTTGGAGGTGTTGGCAGCAAGCAGACGCAAAGAGCCCGCGGTGATGGCCCCTCCTGCGCCCGATTCGGTGCTGGCACCGGAAGCACTGTCAAGAGTAATGACACCTGCACTACTGCTGCCTGTGCTTAGCGCCTGGCTGATAGTCAGGTCACCCGTGGTAGCCGTCAGCGTGATGTCCGAGCCGTTGGTGGTGACTCCGCTGGTGCTGGGGGTGGTGGTGGTCAGGGCTGTGGGGCCGTAGCTGGTGGTGACGGTGTCCACCGTGAAGCCGTTGGCATCGACG
>JBJOKU010000012.1:0-11983 GCA_046045925.1 Pseudomonadota bacterium | reverse complement strand
CAAAGGGCAGCGCATCCAGTTTGACTTCAGTACTGCGTCCTGGCTTGACATAGGCAATGTCCCGCGCCAGAACATCCACCTCTACCTCGAGTTCGCTGTCTTTGGCCACGATATCCACCAGCGTATCGGCCCCGCGCACCACCGTGCCCGGCAGCTTGGCCTTGAGTGAGAGCACCACACCATCATCTGGCGCGGTAATCAGCATCAGATTGTGGCTGCGATCAAGCTTCTTGAGCACTTCACCCAAGCGCACATGCTCGCGTGTGCCCAACAGGATTTCCTGTTGAAGCTTGACCCGCCAATCACTCAGGTAGGCCTCGCGCTGGGATTCGCGCGCACGAATCTGCGCCACCAGAGAGTCAGCCTGCCCCGACAGATTGGACACATCCCGCTCGGAAGCATTCTGGCTTCGCAGCGCATCGAGGTATTGCAGGCGGTAAACCCCTTCGCGCTGATAGGCCTCGCGCTCCTTGTCAAATTGTTCTTTGCGTGTGCGGGCGGTTTGCGTGCTCAGTTCAAATTGCTGGCGTGCAGACACGAGTTCTTCTTCGCGAGACTTGAGTTGCCGCCGCAGTGAAACGAGATCGGCCTCGAATCCGGCCATCGTGGCCTGATGCTGCTGCTGGCGGGCGGCAAGCAGGCTGCGCTGCTGCAAGTCCTCGGACAGGACTCCAGAGGAAGCGAACGTACTGCGCCCCTGCAACTCAGCTTGCGCCCGCTCGATTTGTGCCTTGGCGGCGCTCCATTGCTGGCGGGCGGTGCTCAAATCCACCCCTGTGGCCGTGGGGTCAAGGGTTAACAAGACCTGCCCTTTCTTGACGGCATCGCCCTCCCTCACTTTGACTTCGCGCACCACGCCTGCATCAAAAGTTTGCACCGACATGGGCGGCTTCACGGTCACCAGCCGCCCCGTGGTGGTGGCGATCTGGTCCACTTCGATGAAAAAGGATGCCACCACGGAGCCCAGCACCAGCGCCGATGCCACACCCGCCCCCAGCGTGAGCAGCTTGTCGCTCTGGTCTTGCTCAATGCGCACGTGAGCGGGCTCAAACCCCGCCGCCAAGCTGTCTTCGCCCTCGTGGCCGAGGCCGCTCCAGCGCTCCCACCAGCTTTTGGGTTTGACCGAAATTGCAGCCTGCTGGGTGGCCGAAGTTTGCTCAAAGTGTTGCAACAGCCGAGCCTGGGTGTCGGGCACCATGGCCGCCAGTCGGCGCACCATCTGCACCGAGAACTCGGGATCAATGCGCACCTTGTTGCTGAAGGTCTGGCGATCCAGCACCTCCAGCTCCACATCCGTACCTGCCAGCACCGAGGCGCTGCGCGGGTTGGAGGTGATGAGCGCCATTTCGCCAAACAACTCGCCCGCGCCCAGCGTCTTGAGCACCACCTGCCCTTGCGCACCGGCATGCTTGACGACATTGACCTCGCCACTGCGCACGATGTAGGCTGTCTGCCCTGTGCTGCCCTCTGAAAAAATCAGTTCGCCCTTGCGGTGCCGGGCAATCTGTGGCACGTAGGTCTGACTGTTGCTGCCCGAGGGAGGGGCGTTGCTGGTAGGGGGTGTGGTTGGCGCGTTCATGCGGCCCTCCCTGTGCCTGCTTGCGTTGCGCTGGCGGGTTGCGTTGCGCCTGTAGCCCCTGCTGCCCCGGCAGCCGGATGCTGAATGATCCAGAGCTGGCGATACAGCGCACAGCGTTGCAGCAGCACGGCGTGCGGCGCCACATCAACCACGCGGCCCGAATCAATCACCACAATCACATCCATGTCCACCAGTGAGTCGAGGCGGTGAGAGATGTTGATGACAGTGCGCCCCCGCGCAATGGCGGGCATGGCTTCGCGAATGAGGGCTTCGCTCTCGGGATCGAGGGCGCTGGTGGCCTCGTCAAGCACCAGAATGCGCGGCTTCATGGTGAGCGCCCGCGCCAGCGCGAGACGCTGCTTTTGCCCTCCAGAGAGGTTGGAAGCATCTTCTTCCAGCGGCGTGTCATAGCCTTGTGGCAATTGCTCAATGAAAGCATCGGCGCGAGCCAGACGGGCTGCCTCCACGATATCGTCCAGGCTCGCACCGGGCCGTGCCTTGGCGATGTTCTCGCGCACCGTGCCCTTGAACAAGAAGTTGCGCTGGCTCACCATGCCAATCTGGGTGCGCAAATGTGTGAGGTCAAACTCGCGCACGTCGCGCCCATCAATGCGCACCACCCCCGCTGAGGGTTGCACCAGGCCCAGCAGCAACTTGGCCAGCGTGGACTTGCCCGAACCGCTGCGGCCCACCACGCCAATGGTCTGCCCCGCCTTGAATTGCAGTTGCACCTGGTCGAGCACCGGCTGGCCTTGCGCCTGGTAACGAAAGCCCACGCGGTCAAACTCAATCGCACCACGTACATCGGGCGTAATGCCACCATGGCGCTCACGCTCGGGGGGCTGGTTCATCAGCCCTGCCAACATGCGGATCGAAATCCCGGCCTGCTGGTACTTGGAGACGAGTTGCACAAACTGCACCAACGGGCCGGTCACGCGCATGGCGAGCATTGAGAAGGCAATCGTCGCGCCAATGGTGATCTGGTTGTTGAGCACCAGCATTGCGCCCATCCAGGTGAGCACCACACCCATGGCCTTCATCAAGAAGCCGCTGACCTCGCTCGACACGGTGGAGAGCCGCCCCACGGCGTATTGCATGTGCACAGTGGCGGCAGAAATGTCGAGCCAGCGGCGCATTTGCAACGGCTCCAGCGCCATGGCCTTGACGGTTTCCATGCCGTTGATGGTTTCAAACAAGGTGGCCTGACGGTCGCCCTCGGCGAGGTAGAGTTTTTCGAGGTTGATCTTGTTGCCGTAGATGCCCAGCAGCGAGTTGGCCGCAATCAGTGCCGAAAACAGAACCACAACGAGCGTGAGCTGCCAACTGAAAAAGGCCAGCACGGGCAGCACCACCACCAGCGAAAGCATTTCAATCAGCGTGAGCAAGAGCGAGCCTGTGAAAAACTCGCGAATCTGCGTGGCCTGTTGCATGTGCTTGACCAGCATGCCCGCCGGCGCGTGCTGGAACAGGGCCAGCGGCAGCGAGAGCAGACGCCTGTAACTGAATGCCGCCACGCGGATGTCAATTTTGCTGGTGGCCTTGAGCAGCAGCAGGCTGCGCACCAGCCCCAGCACACCGCCAAACAGCAACGCCAGCACGATGCCGCCAAACAGCACATGCAAGGTGTCTTCCGCGCGATAAACCAGCACCTTGTCAAAAACAATTTGGGAAAACAGCGCGGGCGCAAAGGCCAGCAAATGCAAGATCAGTGCGATCAGGATCACATGGCCAAACACCCGTTTTTGTGCCAGCACTTCCTGCCAGAACCACGGCCAGCCAAAACCCGCTGATGCACCAGCACCGGCGCTGCCCTCCTCTGCTGCGCGGCTGAACAGGCAGACGCTGCCGCTCCATGCCGCCTCGAACTTCTGCCGGGGCACGCTCAACAATTCGACCTCGGCAGCAAGCGGGTCGAGCAACTGGATGGTTTCGTCGGCACCCTCGCTCTGGCGCATGCCAGTGAGCACCACCGAAAAGCCATTGTTCAGGCGAGCCACCATCGGGAATGCCGTCTTGGCCCCCTGCAATGCGGCCCAGTCGACCTTCATCTGGCGTGCCTGCAATCCCGCTTGCTTGGCCATCGCCAGCAAGGCGTTCTCGCTCACCTCGGCTTCGGTAATGGCGTGTTCGCGCTTGAGGCGCTCAACGCTCAACTCCACACCGTGCTGGCGGGCCACCAGCACCAGGCATTGCAGGCCGCTGTCCATCGTGATCTCAGAAGTTGGCCGAAGCGGGAGCTGCGGCCGTTGCGGGTGCGGCGGGCGCAGCAGCAGTCTGGCCGGCACGACGTGCCACAAGCCCCCGGTTCTCAAGCTCGCGCACCACGCGATCGAGCGTGGAGTAAGTCTGCACAAACGCCTCCGGGCTCATGCACAGGCGCAGCGCGTGTTCGCGCACGGGTTTGCCGTCTGCTCCGGGCTCACCCGGGGCGTAGTGGAAGAAATCCATGCGGACGATGCCCGACAGGATGGACACGTCTTGCAGACCGTCGCAGTGTTGATGGGCTTGGCTCATGGTTTTCTCCGTGAAGTTTTCGAAAGGGTTTGAAGGGATGTCTTGTCTGGCGCAACGGCACTTTGACCCGGTTGCATTCCTCGCTCGATGGCCCAGGCCACCATGGCAGCGGTGTTGCGCAGTCCGAGTTTGGTGCGCAGGTTTTCACGGTGCTTTCGCACTGTGCCTTCGCTGATGCACAGCTCACGGGCCACTTCCTTGGCGCTGGCTCCGCGCACCAGGCATGTCAATATCTGCTGTTCGCGCCGCGTCAAGACCGAAGCGATGCCGTCCGCCGGGGCCGGAGTCGGTTGGGTCAGCATGCCATGCTGATCGGGCCAGGCCTGGGCATCGACCACCCATTCGGCATCGGGCTCACCCTGGGTGGCCCGGTTGACGCTGCATGCGCTGCCTGAAAGCGACCACATGTTCATGTCCCCGCTCCTGTTGGTGCCAGCACCATGCCCTGCAACATCTGGCTCCAGTTCTGGCGCAGGGCCCGTGCATCGATGCGCCCTCCCGATCCGAGAAAAGCCACCGGAAGCGGATCATGTCCGCTGGATTGCGCCAGTTGCAGCCACTGGCGTTGCACGTCCTGCTGACTGCGCAGCAAGCCCGCACGGGCCATGACCCATTGCGCACTGGCACGGGCGCGTTCAACTTCATCGCTTTCGGCAAACAGCAGACGGGTTTGCCTGATTTCATGCTGCTTGGTGCGGCTGTACGCCTGCACCTCGGCATCGGTCAATCTGTCGCGGGCAGCTCCAAGCATGTGGTAGCCAAGCCGGATCTGCTCGACCACGGCATAACCCAGCAGATGCTGTCGCAGGGTTTCGCGCTCCTGATGGTGCCCGGTCAAGCGGGCTTGCTGCCATGCACCCAGCAGGGAGAGAAACTGGAAACTGCTGGAAGCGCCCCACTCTTCCCAGCGGCTGTGGGCAAGAGCGGTGCTGGTGTCGTGATCGCGGCTGTAGCTCAGCCGCACGCCAGGCAGCGCCCCCATCCAAGCCGAAATGCGCTCAAGCTTGAGGGCTTCCAGTTCGAGGTCGCTCTGGCGCAAATCGCGGTTGTGTTCCAGCGCGTGCCTGATGCGGGTGGTCCAAGGCAAGGCCAGGGTCCGGTTGAGGGCGGTGACATCCACAACAGTTGGAGCGACCCAGCTCACCGGCAAGGACTTCGCGTCGGGCAGGCGCAACATGTGTGCCAAGGCCATGCGGGCCATCTGTCCCCGCACCTGCTCAGCCCGCAATTGCCGCCTCAATTCAATGAGACTGTCACGCCAGCCCAGTACCGCCAGCGGGTCTTGCAAGTGAAGGGGTTCGAGACGTTGCGTGAGGGCCAGCGCCAGATCAATCTGGGAGAGTGCCTGCAACAGATCAGGTTCGATACTGGTGGCCAGACTGGCCTCGTGCAGGGCATCGAGGCACTCGAGCAGAATCATCTGGGCCGCAGCCTGCGCGGCAAGCACGCTCGCCGCGCTTCTCTGGGTGCCCGCTTGCGAGCGCAACCACACGGCTCCTGCGCCCAGCGCGTCCCAGCTCCACTCCTGGCTGCTGATGACCCTGCGGGCACCAGCGTTGCTGCCCGAAACGGTGCTGTCATCTAGGTTGCGCCTGATCTGCGTTCGCGTCACGCTGTACGAAGGCAGGCTCTGCAACCAGGTTTGCTGCGCCTGATCCATGGCCAGCCACTGGTCAACTTCCTTGATCTTCAAGGGCAAGTGCAAGGCCAGGGCATGGCTGACCAGATCTGCCCAGTCGGGCTTGTCAAGACGCGATAAGGCTTGCGCCGAAAGGGATGCCGTTTGCTCCCAGGTTTGCTGCTGCACACCAGCGCGCGTGCGGCTGTTTTGATCCATGGCAGCCTGATCGGGGAGCTGTGCACAACCTGCCAGAGCCAACCCCATGGCCAAGGCTACAGCGCCAGGCTTGGCATGACATGGAGAAAAAGGGCGCTGTCGCGGGTTCATGGCCGCAACTTTAGAAGCGCAGGCAAAACGGCGCATCACAACTTCATGGGAATTTGCCCGAGCGCACATCTGACCCGAGCCCCATGAAAGCGGGATGCACTTCAGCAGGAATGCAAGCACAATCGCGCCAAGGCACTGCGAGAGGCCATCCCGGCATCACGCCTTGATTCCACACATCCATGAGCGCACCTGCCGTTTCGAGTCAATCACTGGTCAAAGTCCTTCTCGTTGAAGACGAGCCACACACGCGCGCCCGATTCAGCGCCGCCATTGCCAGCAACCCCCGCTTCCTGTTGATGGGGGCCTGCGTTGACGTGGCCAGCGCCTTGCGCGTACTGGAAATGGACAAACCCGACGTGCTGATGACCGATCTCGGGCTGCCCGACGGCACGGGGCTGGACATCATCCGCCTGTGTGCGCACAAATACCCCGATTGCCACATCATGGTGATCAGCATGTTTGGCGACGAGGCGCACGTCATCAGCAGCATTGAGGCTGGAGCCACGGGCTACATTCTCAAGAGTAGCGAGGATGTTGAAATCGTTTCCCATGTGGATGCCCTGCGTGCAGGCGGATCGCCCATCACACCCAGCATTGCCAGGCAACTGCTGCGCAGATTCACCCGCCCCTCGGCCACGCTCAGTGAACCCGTCGCATCGACCAGCCCCGAAAGCCATGCCGCAAACAGTGCGCAGCAGCAAACCTTGAGCGATCGCGAGATTGATGTGCTCAAACTGGTAGCCGTGGGTTACCGCTACGCAGAAATTGCAGACAAACTGTTCATCTCTCAGCACACGGTGGTGTCCCACATCAAGAGCATTTACCAGAAGCTCGCCGTGAACTCGCGCAGCGAAGCCGTTTATGAAGCACTGCGTCGCCGATTGATAGACAGCCCCCGATGAACATTGCCGCCATTGCAGAAGGCAAATTGCCCGCGACCCTGTGGGGGTGGCGGGCCTCAATCCTGGTTTTGTGCGCGGGCCTGGCCACCCTGCTGCTCACGCTGGCCAGCTACATGCAATTCGTGCCCGGACAGGTTGATGTAGTCACCCATGTAGAGCGTCTGGGCTCACCTCCGCAGGAGCCACAAGCGCCAGGCACTCCCGTCCAGTTACCCTGGGGATTTGACAAGACAGACCTGAATGCCCCAGTCACTGAGTACTTCCGGCTGCAACTGCCCGCTGGCTCGCAGGCCATCATGATCAACGGCAACCTGGGATGGGTTGACATTTATGCCAGCGATGGCCGCCAACTGGAAGAGCGCTCTACCGGCCCCAAACTCACATTTGCCTCTCGGCAATGGGAACTGCCACCAGATGCGGCGATGTCTCCCTCACAACTGCTCATTCGTGTCACGGCACCCCGGGGCTACCGGGGTGAGTTGGGCATCGTCCATCATGGCCCCGCAGAGAGGGTGCGTGAATTGGCGTGGCGGCGCACCACGGCCAACAACATCACCCAATTGCTGATGGCGGGAGTGGTGGGGGCCATTTTCCTGTGTTCCCTGTTCTACCTGATTCTGCGCAAAGACCAATTCTGGGTTTTCTATCTGGCGCTAGGCTGCCTGCTCAACACGGGGCGGTATGTCCTGCAAGCAATGGTCGGCGTTCCGGAACTGGGCACGATGGCCGGATTGGCCTACCAGGTCATGACCCTGCTGAGCTTGACTGCCGGGCTGGGCTTCATCTTGCGCAAGCAACAGCCCTCTCTCAGCCGTACCGAAGTGCTTCTCTGGATGTGGGCTGCCTTGATGCTTCCCGCGATACTGCTTTCCGGCTTGCAGGTCTATCTGGTGCGCTCGTTTGCGGTTTTCAGTTCGCTGGCATTTTGCGTAGCCGGTCTGTACGCCATCTGGCGACAACCCCACGGCCTCAGGGACTATGTGCTGCTGGTGCTGGCCGTAGGCATGTTGTTGCAATTGATGGCGCTGGTAGAGGGCTTGTTGCGCCACGGAGGGGCTCTCACCATCAACAATCTGGTGGCACCGCTGATCATCGGCCCCATCATCGTGATGACCTGGGGGGGAGTCATCGCCTACCGCATTGAGCGCCTGCTGCGCCAGTACCAAGCACTCAATACCCACCTGCAAGACGAGGTACAGGCCAAATCAGGGGAATTGATGCGCACCTTTGCGCAAATGCAGGCCCAGCAGCGGGAAAAGGACATGTCCGACGAACGCGCCCGCCTGATGCAGGAAATGCACGACGGGCTCGGTGCCAGGGTCACCGCAGCGCTGCACATCATCAGACGCGAACATCACTCGCCGGTAGCCGCCCAGGCCTTGCAAGATGCCCTGACGGAGATGCGTCTCATCATGGATGCCCTGGAGCCCAACGATGGCGATCTGGCCACCATTCTGGGCAACCTGCGTTACCGGCTTGAACCCCAGCTTGAGGCCGCCGGGTTCAAGCTGCGCTGGCAGGTAGAGCCGCTTGATGTCTTGTTGCCGCTCAAGGCTTCAGATGTGCTGCACCTGCAACGCATCGTGGAAGAAGCGCTGACCAATGCTGTCAAGCACTCGGGCGGAGACACCATCACCCTGGATATGCGTTCGACCACTGGCGCGGGCGCGATGCCTGTTGTCCGGATATCGATCACGGACAACGGCCCCGGCACTGCGCCCACGGGGAAATCTGCCAGCGGCAGCGGGCGAGGCCTGCCCAACATGCAGCGGCGGGCGGGCCAGTTGGGCGGCAAACTGTCCGTCAGCACCCTGGACACAGGCGGCACCTGCGTTGCCCTTGAGTTGCCCGTCACCTTGAATATGGCAAATACGCCAACGGGCGTATAGGCTGACATCTCCTTTGCTGCGACAGTCAAGCATCAGGCACTGGTGCGCACGAGGCGCAGCGGCTTAAGTTCAGGAGTCATGACATGTCGATCAAGAAATTCTTCAAAAAAGCCAAAAAGGTCGTCAACAACGTCACCAAGGAAGTTGATGACGTGGTGGATAACGCGGGCCGTGTGGTGCGCACAGGTACCGGCGAACTGAACGACGCGGTGACATATGCCGCACAGGAGTTGCGCAGTGTGGCCGATGAGGTGGGCAACCTCCTTACGGGCGACCAGTACTGGCTGATCAACGGCTCCCTCAACCTTGGCGGCGGCAACGACCACGCCACCATCTACGTCACAGGCTGGGGCCGGGTAGATGCAGGCAGCGGCAACGACAGTGTGAGTGTTTTTGGCGCAGGCCGCGTGGTGCTCGACGGCGGCGACGGCAACGACAACCTGTTCGTGGCCGTCGGCGGTGATGCCAGCGTGATCGGCGGACGCGGCAACGACATCATCAACGTGATCACGCTTGGCCACTCGCATGTGGATGCCGGCGACGACGACGATGTCGTGTTTGTCACTGGCGCGGGCTACATGCAGGTTTTTGGTGGCAATGGCAACGACATCGTCAACTTCTATGCGCTGGGCGGCGGGTTTGTCGATGCCGGCGCGGGGGACGACATCATCAACATGTACGCCACGGGGGCCTGGGTGCAGGGCGGCGCGGGCAATGACATCATCAACGTCATGGCCTACGGCGCCTACATTGATGGCGGATCGGGCAACGACACCATCAACGTGCTGGCTGGAGGTGCGATTGCCCTGGGCGGTGAAGGCAACGACCTCATTAACGTTATGGCCATCGGTGCTTATGTTGACGCAGGCTCGGGCAACAACATCGTCAACGCCGTGGCGGGCTCGGCCACCATCTACGCTTATGACGGCAATGACACCATCACCTCGCTGGCAGGCGGCAACTTCGTGGGAGCGGGCAACGGTAACAACGTGGTCACCCTGGCTGGTGGCAGCAACAATGTCGTGAGCGGATCTGGCGCAGACACTGTGTCGGTAGGGGGTCTAGCCAACCGCGTGGATTCAGGGGCTGGCAATGACTCGATCACTGCAATTGGCGCATCCAACACCATCTATGCAGGCGAAGGCAATGACACAGTGACCACAGCGGGCGGTTCCAACTTCGTTGATGGCGGCTCAGGCGATGACAGGATCACCGCTGGCGGTATGGCCAACACCATTCTCGCCGCCAGTGGCAACGACACTGTCATCGCAATGGGCGGCCTGAACATCGTCGATGGCGGCGATGGCAACGACCGCACTGCGGTGTCGGGCGGAGCCAACGTGGTCAGGGGCGGCGCGGGCAACGACACCACGCTTGCGCTCGGCGGCCTCAACGTGCTAGTGGACAGCAGCGGCGACGATCTTTCTGCCATGGGCGGCAACACCAACGTCTCGGTGGATCTGGCGGGCAACGACAAAACCGTGATGGCTGGCAACACCAACATCTTGCTCGACAAGACCGGCAACGATGCACAGGTGATGGTGGGCAACGTCAATGCAGCCATTGACCTGGGCGGCAACGACAGCACCACCGCCGTGGGCAACATCAACCTGCTGGTGGATCAGGGCGGCAACGACACCGTGACGGCCATTGGCCAGGCCAACCTGGTGGTCAATCTGGGCGGTGACGACAAGATCACCACCGTGGGCCGCGCCAACGTGGTTTATGACAGCGCAGGCAACGACCAAACCCTGATGGCTGGCCAGCTCAATGTGCTGGTGGACCAGGCGGGCAACGACACCTCCATCATGCTGGGCAAGGCCAACGCGCTGGTGGACACGGCAGGCTCCGATGTGCAGATGGCCATCGGCAAGGGCAACCTCGTCATTGATGCCGCAGGCGACGACCGTCGCACGGTGATTGGCCAATACAACATCATCACCGACGCGCTGGGCAATGACATCAATCTTGTGGCGGGCAAGGGCAACTTGCTCGTGGATGCCGCGGGCGATGATTTCCACGCCATGGTTTCGGCGGGCAGCGCCAAATCGGGCAGCTTTGGCAATTTGGTTTCCGGGCTGAAAGACACGGCCATGGACAAGCTGGGTATTTCAAACGGGGTTGTCAATGTGACCAGCACCGTGGAGAAGTTCAATGCCACAAACGCCTCCACCGACATGCTCAACAGCATCAAATCGGGCGACATGGCTGGAGCCGCCAAGAAATCGTCGGGCAACGTGGTCATGGATCTGGCGGGTGACGACAGTTACCTGCTCAGCGGCAGCAACAACCTTGTTGTGGACTCGGGCGGCAGCAACCATGTGTTTGCCACTGGCGAGAACAACGTGATACTGGGCCTTTCAGACCAGAACCAAGCCATCTACACCATCGGTGCCAAGGCGGTGGTGGCTGCGGGCGATGGCGACAACATCGTGGTGATGGACAGCTCCGAAGGCAAGAGAACTCAAATGGGTGAGGCATTCCTTGCCGGCTTCACCGGGCTTTTTGGCGCCCAGGCCATCAGCAACGGTGCGCTGGGCAGCGACCCGATCGCAACAATCAAGAGCCTGTCATCCGGCATGGTAGAGGCTGGGGGTGCGGCAGCTGGAAACGCAGTCAGCTCAGTGGGAGACGCCATCAAGGCATTCACGGGCGACAGCACAGTGGCCGATGTGGGCAAGATGATCACCAACGAATCCAAGGGTGCCAGCGGCACCATGGTCAATGCGGCGCTCAGCCTTGAGGACGATCTGGAGGTTGGTGCCAATGCGGTCGGTGACGCCATGACGGCGGCGGCCAAGGGCATCTCGACAGGACTGGGAGCCGTGGGCACAGGTGTCGCCGCCGCAGGTCAGGACATGGGTCTGAGCAAAGATGTGGCCCAGGGTCTGGGCGACGGTGCTGTTTCTGCCATCAAGGTGGGGGCTCTGGTCGCCGCCACGCCCGCTGGCTTGACCCTCATCGCTGCCGATGCATCGACCTCCTCCGACACTGCCGACAGCGAGCAAAGCAAATCCTCCTCAAACGGGTCAGGCGTAGACGCGTCCGCCGCCGTAACGCAAGTCTTTGGCCTGGTCTCCATGGGTTTTGCCGCAGCCGACATCAAGAACGTCTTGACCGGAAAAGACAGTGCAACCCAGAAGGCGGGCGA